>JBBSPS010000049.1:0-19861 GCA_038258655.1 Bacteroidia bacterium | reverse complement strand
TCTCCTGCATAATAAAAGTTTGCATGCTCAGATTCAACAATAAATCCAATCGGGTTCCCTCCGTATGTTCCATCAGGCAAACTACTTGAATGTTCAGCTGAAACACATTTTATATTTCCAAAATCAAATTTCCGTTTACCTCCGGTATTCATAGGATGTGTATTTTTCACACCTTGTTTGTTGAACCATATATGAATTTCATAATTGCAAACTATCGTTGCGCCTGTTCGTTTGGAAATGTTAATAGCATCCGCAATATGGTCTTCATGTCCATGTGAAATTAAAATATAATCAGCCTTTACTTTATTAACATCAATAGTTGTAGCCAACTCATTAGGTGTAATAAAAGGGTCGAACAAAAGATGCTTGCCATTCACTTCAACTCCAAAACACGAATGGCCATAATAAGTTATATTCATAAAATCTGTTTTGTACTAAAAATTGTATCTATTATGAAACATGAAACATTCTTTTTTATTACGTTTGTACGTGTTCAATAATACATTCTTTGTACTTGTAAAATTAAAATGTCAATAAAAATACATTTTTTGAATTTAGTGACCGGTAAAACTTATTAGGATTTTTAAACAGTTTTTTGTTAATAATATATCTGATGATTACCATTATTTCTGCTACAAACCGACCAAAGAGTAATACACTGAAAGTTGCTACGCATTATGCACAATTAATGGAAAAGCAAGGTGTTGTTGCGAAACTATTGTCTTTAGAAAAAGTTCCCGCTGATATTGCTTTTAATGAGTTATTCAATAATCGCTCTCCAGCGTTTCGGCAAATTTTAGAAGAATATGTTATCCCTGCTCAAAAATTTGTTATTATTTCACCTGAATATAATGGCAGTTTCCCCGGAATTTTAAAAACATTTATTGATGCCATTCATCCGGACATAAACAGGGGTAAAAAGGCTGCTTTGGTTGGTGTATCAAGCGGACGAGCAGGTAATTTACGTGGTATGGACCACCTGACAGGGATTTTACATTATTTAGGTTTTCATGTTTTACCGAATAAAGTACCTCTTTCAAGCGTTCTGACATTGCTTGACGAAAAGGGTAATATTAAAGATCCTGCAACAGAGAAAATTTTAGAAAAGCATATCGTTGATTTTTTGAAATATTAAGTACATGTCCAAAAATAAATTAATCCTTTTATTGATTTTTTTTAGTTTGGATATATATGCTCAAAGCATTGTTACTATCAACGGACAAGCTTTTGACAAAGAAACCAAATTGCCTTTGCCTAAACTAATGGTCATTAACAGTCGCACCAATCAAGGTGTATTTGCTGACGCGGAAGGTAAATTTTCAATAACAGGAAAACAGTCAGACACTATACTATTTTCTGCTATTGGATTTTTAGTTAAGAAAGTATGTATAATTGATTCTATTGTTAAAAAGAAATATTACATTGAAGTGTTATTACAAAAGTTACAATATACATTGAAAGAGATAAGTGTATTTGCTTCGCGAAACTTAAATGATATAGAAAAGGACATAAATAAATTAGGTGTAAAAAATAATTATTTTGTTGAAGGCCTTGATGCCTTTGGAAGCCCAATAACTTATTTATACGAACGTTTTAGTAAATTTGCTAAGGCAAAGCAAAAAGTAGCTGAATGGGAAAATGAGGATTTGAAACGGGATATTCTAAAAGACCTGTTTCATTTATATGTTAAACAGGACATTATTGATCTGAATGATGCAGAGTTTGACGCTTTTATTAAGTACCTTAACCTCAGTGATGAATTTATTCAAAACGCAACACAATTTGAACTTGTAATGGCTATCAAAGGGAAATATGAAAGCTATAAATATCGTTGGAAGTAATTTTGTAGCTTTAAAATTAAAACCACATAGGAGATAAGTGGTTAAATAAAATAACCACAAAAAACATAGAACCATTTTTTTATTTTGAAACTACACTATAACTATTTATTATTATTATTTATATTAATCTCAGCAACTATGCTGGCGCAAGATGTCACTCCTATAGCCCTTGCCGACGAAACAAAAGCTCTCAAAAAAAAATATTATTTATTTAGTCCGCGAGTATCAATTACAGTGCCGCATCCAATTGCGAATACATCTTTCAAAAGAAGTTTTGTCGGCATTTATGAAGTGAGTGGCGGATTAAATGTGATGCTTTATCAAGGACTGTTTATTGGTGCTACCTATAAAAATGCGGAACTTAAAATTTCTCAAAAAAACATATCGAATTACGATGCGTTAATGGCAATAAATAATGTGGCTGTTAAAGTAGGTGGCGATTGGTATGTAGGTGATAAAAACCGTATCATTTACTCAATGGCTGTATCAGGTGGTAAAAACTGGACAAAATTCCCGCATTTAATGAGGAAACTACCCAATGAACGCCCTGCAACCACGAGCTATTCCACAACATATATAGAACCGGAAGCTAACTTATTTTTTTTAGTAGAATCAAACTTTGGAATAGGGGCGACCATATCCTACACCATATTTAACCGCATCTTCGATCCGTATGAATTATCTTTGAATGAATGGGCGGCGTATGATAAGAACAGCCCCGGAGTTACGCAATATTTAAGTTTTGGGTTTGGGTTTTATTATAGCTTTTTGAAAAAGAAAAAGTAAAATGCTGACCTATATAAATTCGTTTTTACAATGATGCCAAATTGTCCCGAATACTCACTTGGCATACTGATTGAAATCAACAGGAATTTAAATAGTAATAACAACAAATCGTATTCGCAATATGTCTGATAAATTTGATTTAAATAGTTTGGGGCCAATGCTTCATGATGATATTGTGGAAGAGGATACCGAATTCATTCCTTTGCTTTCATCAGAAGATGAAGACCAGATGAATTCCGAAAAAGTACCGGATGAACTGTCAATATTACCTTTGAGAAACACCGTTTTATTCCCAGGAGTTGTAATTCCTATAACCGTGGGCAGGGATAAATCCATTAGTCTTATTAAAGACGCTTACAAAGGCAATAAAACCATTGGCGTAGTTTCACAAAAGAATGATACTACTGAGGATCCGACAATTGATGATCTTAACAGAATAGGCACTGTTGCTTATATCATAAAAATGTTACGTATGCCTGATGGCAACACTACCGTTATCATCCAAGGGAAAAGACGTTTCGAGATAAAAGAAATAAAACAGACAGAGCCTTATTTTAAAGCAGCTATTTCAGTGTTTATAGAAACACGGCCTAAAAAAGATGACCAGGAATTCCTTGCGCTTGTTTCTTCTCTAAAAGATCTGGCGTTGCAAATTGTAAAGCATAGCCCCCATATACCAAGCGAAGCAGGTTTTGCATTACGTAATATAGAAAGCCCTTCATTTTTGATAAATTTTATTTCATCCAATATGAATGCGCCTGTTGCTGATAAACAAAAGATGCTGGAAGTACTTGATCTAAAGGAAAGAGCAACGTTGGTATTGGCTAATTTGACCAAAGAATTGCAAATGCTGGAATTGAAAAATCAAATTCAGTCAAAAGTAAAAGTAGATATAGACAAGCAGCAACGCGATTATTTCCTGCATCAGCAAATGAAAACCATACAAGAAGAGTTGGGTGAGAATAATTTTGCACAAGATATCCAGGAAATGAAAGAACGCGCAAAAAGTAAAGTATGGACAAAAGAAGTTTCTGAAGCGTTTGAAAAAGCCATCGGTAAATTGGAGCGTATGAATCCGAATGCAGCTGAATATTCAATTCAGACAAATTACCTGGAAGTATTACTGGATCTGCCTTGGAACTATACCACAAAAGATAATTTCGATTTAAAACATGCGGATAAAATCTTAAATAAAGATCATTTCGGTATGGATAAAGTGAAGGAGCGTATTCTTGAACACCTCGCTGTATTGAAATTGAAAAACAATATGAAATCGCCAATACTTTGTTTGTATGGACCTCCAGGTGTTGGAAAAACTTCGTTAGGAAAAAGTATCGCGGAAAGCTTGGGCAGAAAATATGTGCGAATGAGTTTGGGTGGTTTACGTGATGAAGCTGAAATTCGTGGACATCGTAAAACATACATTGGCGCTATGCCTGGACGTGTATTGCAAAACATTAAAAAAGCGGGAACATCAAACCCTGTATTTGTTTTGGATGAGATCGATAAAGTAGGAAATGATTTTCATGGTGATCCATCATCAGCATTGTTAGAGGTTTTGGACCCTGAACAAAATAATTCGTTTTACGATAATTATGTTGAATTGGATTATGATCTTTCAAACGTACTTTTTATTGCTACTGCAAACTCCTTAAGTACCATTCAGCCGGCTTTGCGCGACAGGATGGAAATTATTGAAATTACTGGGTATACCATTGAAGAAAAAATGGAAATTGCCAAACGCCATTTAATTCCGAAACAGCTGGAAGAGCAAGGTGTAAAAAAAGATCAGATTGTTCTGAATAAAAATATTGTAGAATACATTATCGAAAATTATACTCGCGAAAGTGGTGTGCGTAGCTTGGAAAAAGTAATTGCTAAAGTGGTACGAAACACCGCTAAATCAATTGCGATGGAACAAAAGTACCATGTAAATGTTGAGGAAACGGGGCTTGTTAAAATACTTGGGCCAGCCCACGCGAAGGACCGTTACCAAGGAAATGACGTAGCAGGCGTTGTTACAGGTTTAGCTTGGACCTCAGTAGGCGGGGATATTTTATTTATTGAAACCAGTATTACACGAGGCACCGGAAAATTAACATTGACAGGCAATTTAGGAGAGGTAATGAAAGAGTCCGCTGTAATTGCATTGGAATATTTAAAAGCCCACAGCGCCATCATAGGATTAAAACCTGAAGTGTTTGACAAATGGAATATACACATCCATGTGCCGGAAGGCTCAACACCCAAAGATGGCCCTTCCGCCGGAATTACTATTTTAACTGCTATCGCGTCAGCATTCACACAGCGTAAAGTGAAAAAACAATTGGCGATGACCGGTGAAATAACATTGCGTGGACGTGTACTTGCGGTAGGCGGCATCAAAGAAAAAATATTAGCCGCGAAACGCGCCGGCATCAAGGAAATTATTTTAAGCGTTGATAATAAAAGAGATATTGAAGATATCAAAAAAGAATATATCAAAGATTTGAAATTCTATTATATAGAGCAAATGATCGATGTGGTGAAATTGGCTTTACTAAAAGAAAAAGTAGCTGACCCGATCGACCTGACGATAAAGGAAGAGGGTAAAGCGAAAAAAGAAAATGGTGCCGTTATAATAGCAAAAGGAAAGAAGCGTTAAACGAGAATTAACTTGGGCACAATAATTTAGAATTAATCACGTTCTTAACCCGAATATTTTTATTTACTTTTGTGTTAATGAACATTAGAAAACTACTTTTCTTTTTTGCATCCATTTCAATTGTTCCAGCCATTGCACAGGTTGGCGGCAACAATACCTATGAATTTTTAAATTTACCTGTCTCAGCCCGCGTTTCAGCTTTGGGTGGTAATCTTATTTCTGTAAAAGATAATGACCTGAACGTATCGCTCACTAATCCATCCTTACTTACTGATTCTATGAATAATAATGTAGCCTTGAGCTACGTTAATTATTTTGCCGATGTAAATTACGGCTATGTGGCATATGCGAAACATTTTAATAAACTAGGGAATTTTAGTGCAGGTATTCATTATTTGGATTACGGTAAATTTATTCGTGCTGATGAGATTGGTAATACTAATGGCACTTTCGGAGCGAATGAAATGAGTTTTAATCTAACATATGCGCACTCTATTTTAGATTCCAATTTAACTGTTGGGGCAACGCTAAAAACAATTTATTCACATTTAGAATCATATACTTCCTGGGGATCAGCCATTGATTTAGGAGCAACTTATTTTAATCCTAAAAATAATTTTGCCATAGCTGCTGTTATAAAAAATGTGGGCCGGCAATGGAAACCATACGTACCGGGAAACAGGGAAAAATTACCGTTTGAAATGCAAATAGGTATTTCAAAAAAACCTAAACATGTACCATTCCGATTTTCAGTGATCTATGAAAATCTTGAAAAGTGGAACCTTACTTATGACAACCCCGCATTAGCCAGTACTGATCCATTGACAGGTGATCCCATTAAAAAAAATAAATATAAGGAATTCGGCGATAAGTTAATGCGGCATATAGTAATAGGAGGGGAGTTTATTCTTACTAAGAACTTCTTTTTACGCGCGGGATATAATTATCAAAGAAGGAAAGAATTAATAATACCCGATAAACGAGGTATGGATGGCTTTTCATTCGGTTTTGGATTGCGTATTTATAAATTTCATTTAAGCTACGGACGTGCGGTTTATCACATAGCCGGCGCATCCAATACGTTCTCGGTTAGTTTCGATATCAACAATTTTTATTCAAAAAAATAATCAGTAATATTGCACTATTCAATAATATTGCAGTATGTCGAAAATTACCATAGCCATTGACGGATATTCATCATGCGGGAAGAGCACATTAGCAAAGGCGTTGGCGGCTCATTTAGGATACGCGTATGTTGATTCAGGTGCCATGTATCGTTCCGTTACGTTATATGCATTGCGCAAAGGTGTTATTAAAGACGGTAGTTTTATTGAAGAAGAGATAATCAAATTGCTGGCTGAAATACATCTTACCTTTCAATTCAATCCACATTCCAAATCATCCGATACTTTTTTAAATAGCGAAAATGTGGAGAAGGAACTTCGTCAGATGATTGTTTCTGAAAATGTGAGCAAGGTAAGTGCCATTCATGAAGTACGAATTCAAATGATCGCTATTCAACGGAAACTCGGTAAAAACAAGGGCATTGTAATGGATGGAAGAGATATTGGTTCAAACGTGTTTCCTGATGCGGAACTTAAAATTTTCATGACAGCAGATACAGATATCCGTTCTCAACGCAGATATGATGAGCTTACCTCTAAAGGGCAACATATTTCATTTAATGAAGTGAGGGCGAATTTACTTTATCGTGATTATGAAGATACACATCGTAAAGAGGACCCGCTTATCCAGGCAAAGGATGCTGTATTGCTTAATAATAGTGAGCTTACACGTGAACAACAATTGGAGTATGTAGTCAAATTAATTCATGACCTGACTTTATCCGTGCAATAATTTGAGGATTAAAAATAATTTATTGTATTAAAGTTTGTACTAATTTTGCAAAATAGATTTGATCATATTATGACATTAGTAATTAACTTTTTCAAGAGAAATAAAACACCCTACATTTTTACTGCGATTTTATTTTTGTTGTTTTCCATTTCTATAAAAGCCCAATCAATATCTACCGATACTATTTCAGGAAGTCCATTTTGTGCCTGTACCAATATAAAAGTTTCATTCAACAGTATCGGACTTTTTAATCCTGGAAATATATTTAAAGCCCAACTTTCCGATCCTGCAGGTAATTTTGCAACACCAGTAACAATTGGTCTACTGGTGAGCGTGGCAAATAAAGATACAATGACTTGTATATTGCCGTGCAATGCCCTTAATGGAACTAAGTATAGAATTAGAGTTGTCAGTTCAGATACAAGTCTTATAGGTTCCGACAATGGTGCAGATATTACGATAAACGCGTCTGTTGCAGATTCGGTACATATTTCAGCATCGGATACAACAATTTGTCCGGGAGATCCTACATTATTTACTGCAAAGGCTATAAATGCGGGCAAAAAACCTCGTTATCAATGGAAAGTAAATGGAGTAAATGTCGGGACTGATAGCACCAAATATTTAGCACTAACGTTAAACAATGGTGATAAAGTTTGTGTTGTAATGATATCAGATACGCTTTGCGCGATACCAACTCCAATTGTTTCTGATACGATCACGATGATCGTTAAAACGCCAATTCCTGCTAAAGTATTTATTATAGCCATTGACACAACCGCCATTTGCGCCAATGATCCATTAGTATTTGTTGCGATACCAACAGGTGGTGGCAGCAATCCGAGTTATCAATGGAAATTAAATGGAGTAAATGTTGGAACAAATGCGCCTTTTTATGTGGCTGATAGTTTAAAACAAGGTGACAAAGTGAATGTTATAATGACATCAAACTCAAGTTGCGCATCAGGTTCACCAGCAACTTCAAATACACTTACAATAGATATAGTAACTTCAATTACACCAACAGTTAAAATTTCTGCAAGCGCTACAACTATTTGTTCCGGTGATTTAGTAACTTTTAATGCAACCCCAAAAGGTGGTGGTGTAGACCCTAAATATCAATGGAAAATAAATGGAGTGAATGTTGGAACTGATTCTTCTGGGTTTAGTTCTTTCACCTTGAAAAATGGTGATGTGGTTACAGTGGTGATGACATCCAGTATGTCTTGTGCATCACCAACAACAGCAACTTCTAATTCAAAAACAATGACTGTTACCACTTCCGTAACTGCATTGGTGAGTGTAAGTTCAAATCTTTCTGGCGCTGTGTGTGTTGGGCAGTCAGTAACATTTACAGCTACACCAACTAATGGAGGAACAGCACCAGTATATCAATGGCAAGTGAATGGAGTGAATGTAGGAGCTAACTCTCCAATATTTACAATATCTACTTTAACAACAGGGGATGTGGTTACGGTTATTATGACATCAAATGCGAAATGTACAAGTAACTCTCCGGTTACATCAAGTCCTATCACTATGACGGTTTCAACAACCATCACTCCTTCAGTGAGTATTTGGCCGTCGCCAACTGAAACTATATGTGCGGGTTCTCTCGCAGGATTCATTGCTACACCAAACGGTGGAGGACTTACACCGATGTATCAATGGAAAGTAAATGGAATAAATGTTGGCGCTCCAACTTCCTCACGTGTATTTACATCAACCACATTAAATAATGGTGATAGTGTTTCAGTTGATCTGATATCGAGCATGCCATGCGCATCACCCACTACAGTGACATCTAATCACGTGGGAATTATTATTGGTTCATCCATTCCTATAACTGTAAACTCAAGTACTATTTGTAGAGGGGAAACAGCAACGCTCACAGCTATAGGTGGTATAACTTATCTTTGGAACAATGGTGCTACCACTACTTCTATTTCTGTAACGCCTCCATCAACTGCAACATATACCGTAACAGGAACTACAAGCGGTTGCTCAGGTTCTGCTACTGCAACTGTTACTGTTAACCCGGCACCTGCGGTTACAGCGAGTTCTGCCAGCATTTGTGTAGGAGGCTCTGCTATCCTTACTGCCGGTGGAGGAACTACTTATTTGTGGAGTACCGGTGAAACAACCACATCAATAACAGTAACGCCCGGAACAACTACATCTTATACAGTTACAGGAACAACTGGTGGATGTACAGGAACGGCGGTTGCAACCGTCAGTATAATTACGACACTTACAATAACAGTAAATTCACCATCTATTTGTGCCGGAACAACAGCTACTCTTACAGCTAATAATGGTACTACATATCTGTGGAGTACTGGTCAAACAATAAATCCTATAACGGTTTCGCCTGCAACAACGGCTTCATATACAGTAGTAGGTACCTCAGGGACTTGCACAGCTAGCGCTATTGCAACAGTATCAGTTGTAACAATACTTCCTGTAGCAGTTAATTCACCGGCAGTTTGTCCGGGGCAAAATGCTACGCTTACAGCTACAGGTGCTACTAATTATTTATGGAGTACCGGACAAACTGCTAATCCTATAACAGTTTTGGGAACTCCTTCATCTTATACTGTTACAGGAACCAGTGGGACTTGTTCAGGTTCAGCAATTGCAATTGTAAGTATTGCTTCTGCAACGCCGGTAAGTATCAACGGAAATTTAGTTATTAATGCTTGTGAAAAAACTACACTTACTGCCCTACCTACCGGTAACTCTTATGCGTGGGGCCCTAATGTATCTTGCAGTAATTGTCAGTCGGTAACAGTTTCACCGCCTGCAACACAACAGTATTATGTTAATTATACCGATGCAAAGGGCTGCTCCGCAGGAGATACGGTTACAGTGCAAGTAACAACATTGAATACCTATTTTTTACCAACTGCTTTATCACCCAATGGTGATGGCATTAATGATGAGATACATTTTCATGGAAGAGGCATCGATTCATTCACTCTGAGAATATTTGACCGGATAGGCGAAAAGGTTTTTGAAACAAGTGATATGGATAAAGGCTGGGATGGCAGACTGCTTGGAGTGCCTATGAATGATGCGGTATTTGTTTATACTCTTAATATTAAATTTTGTAATGACGAGCAAGTAAGCACGAAAGGCGCTATAACATTGGTAAAATAATTTAGACGCTATCGCAGATATTTTGATACGCTCAGTGTGACAGCACACAATCGTAGTCAGTCTGAACAAAGTCGAAGACAATAGTTAAATAAAATTAAAAGATGAAAAAAATAGTTACGCTCTTTATCGGATACATCATTTGCTTTTCGGCATTGGCGCAGGATTTTCATTACTCGCAATTTTATCTTTCGCCGTTAACTACTAACCCCGGTAATACCGGCGTTTTTAATGGTGATATACGTGTATATACAATGTATCGTATGCAATGGTTTACAGTAACCAATCCTTATAAAACATTTACCATCGCTGTGGATGGGCCAATCTTTAAAAAGAGAATGGTTGGTGATGATTATTTTGCCGCAGGGCTTGATATCAACAGGGACAACCAGGGGCCGACACATATAAGAACCAATTCATATAATGGTTTAATATCCTATACTAAATTTATCGGTGGCCGCCAAAAGCATGATATAACCATTGGTTTTGAAGCAGGTTACGCAATAAAAAATGCAGCATACGGTGGAGTAACTTGGGACAGCCAATGGGATGGAACAAATTATAATCCGGGGTTTGGTGTGAATGAATCAGGTGCAGGAGGGAGAGGTTATTTGGATATGTCAACAGGACTTGTATGGAATTTCAGAACAACACATTTATTCAGAAGCGCTTTAGGATTTTCATTACATCATTTTACTGCACCTAATTTTACTATTCGTGGCGGTCGCGACAAACAGATTCCACAATTAGCTGTTAATTGGAACATCAATTATAAATTAAGTGAAACAAGTAATACTACTTTAGAACCCAGCTTGATAGTAGCGCAACAAGGCACTTCATTGTTAATCAATGGTGGATGCAATGTGAAATATGTTTTACAGGAACGTTCGCGCTATACAAGTTTTCAAAACGACAGAGCTGTGCATTTCGGTATCTTCTATCGTTTTCGCGATGCAGCCTTTGTTACATTGGGTTTGGATTATTCCCAGTTTTCATTTTCAGTGGCGTATGATATCAATATTTCCGGCTTAACGCCCGCGTCACATAGTGTAGGAGGCCTTGAATTCAGGTTGCAATACCGAACCTTTTTCAAAAATCTAAATGCTAAACTTTCCAGCGTAAGGTTTATGGATTAAGTACAATTTCCTTTCTAATATATTCATTAATTTTATACCTTTGTGTATAATACCAAATAGTATAATACTAATTAGTATAAAATATGAACGACTCTCCATTTATTTATGGTACAACTGTGAGTGCGAATTCATTCACCAACAGGGAACTGGAAGCGGATAAACTTCGTAGTAATCTTCTGAATGGAATCAATACCATGATTATATCTCCACGAAGATGGGGGAAATCTTCCCTCGTAGAAAAGGTTATAAAAGATATTAATAAAAATGAAAAGAAAACAAAAACAGTACTTATTGACCTTTTTTCTGTAAGCAGCGAGGAAGAATTTTTAGAAACTTTTGCCAGGGAGGTTATAAAAGCATCTTCTTCCAAATGGCAAGAATGGATGAGTAGTGGAAAGCTGTTCTTTAAGCATCTTATTCCGAAATTAAGTTTTGGGATAGACCCTTATACTGATTTTAGCTTGCACTTCGACTGGAAGGAATTAAAAAAGCATAGTGATGAGATTTTAAACCTCCCCGAAATAGTTGCTAAAAAAAAGGGCGTTAAAATGATAATTTGTTTAGATGAATTTCAAAATTTATCATCGTTTAATGATTTTTTGAATTTCGAAAAGAAAATGCGTGCTATTTGGCAACGTCAAAAATTAGTTACTTATTGCTTATTTGGTAGCCGACGACATATGATGACGGATATTTTCAATAATCCTGCAAAGCCGTTTTATCGGTTTGGTGATATTATGATGCTACAAAAGATCCAAACAGATAAGTGGGTTAAGTTTATTTGTAAAGGATTTAAAAACAGTGATAAATTAATCAGTGAAATTGAAGCAGAAAAAATTGCAAGGGTCATGAAAAATCATTCCTGGTATGTGCAGCAATTAGCGCATTATACCTGGAACCTGACAAAAAAAGATGCAGGTGAAGCAGAAATATATACTGCACTCCAGGAGTTGATAAATGCAAATTCTCCTTTATATCAAAAGGAGATTGAAACGATTAGCACTACTCAACTGAATTTATTAAAGGCGGTAGCAAAAGGCGAAACCAAGTTTACAAGTGCATTTGTAATGCAATCTTATTTTTTGGGGACACCCCGGAATGTAAGCAAGAATAAGATATCGCTGGTTAATAATGATTTGGTTCATGAGGTCAATGGAATATTTGAATTTGTTGACCCTGCATTTGAACTATGGTTTAAGAAACA
Source organism: Bacteroidia bacterium (assembly GCA_038258655.1). Taxonomy (GTDB): domain Bacteria; phylum Bacteroidota; class Bacteroidia; order 2-12-FULL-35-15; family 2-12-FULL-35-15; genus 2-12-FULL-35-15. The sequence goes on along the minus strand of JBBSPS010000049.1, from coordinate 7,237 downwards.
ATTTTTTAATCAATCATATTAGTAAGTAAATTAGTTGCAATAACGTGAACTGGGCAATCTATATCAAAGGGTTTAAATCATTTTTATCTTTAGAAAGATCTCTTTCAAACAACTCCATTGAAGCCTATTTGCATGATATAGAGAAGCTGGTTCAATTCCTTGAATATAAAAAACTTACACTCTCACCTAAAGAAATTGAGTTAAAACATTTACAGGATTTTTTAAAATGGATAACCGAACTCGGCATGACTGCACGCACACAAGCCCGTGTGATAAGCGGCATAAAAGCGTTCTATAAATATTTATTGATAGAAAATATATTAAATAACGACCCGACAGCTTTATTGGAAGCGCCTAAACTGGGACGCAAACTACCGGATACATTGAGCTTTGATGAAATAAATAATATTGTTGATGCCATTGATTTAAGTTTTCCTGAAGGACAACGCAACAAAGCAATGCTCGAAACACTCTACAGTTGTGGATTACGCGTTAGTGAGTTGGTTAATTTAAAAATATCTAACTTGTATTTTAAAGATGGTTTTGTAAAAGTGATTGGTAAAGGCGACAAAGAAAGACTTGTACCTATTGGCAGTGTAGCGATAAAACAAATAACTATTTATCAGAATGAAATCCGTTGTCATATTGCTATAAAAAAAGATCAGGAAGATATTTTGTTCCTTAATAGGAGGGGAGCAAAGCTTTCACGAATAATGGTTTACTATATCATTAAAGGATTGGCTGAAAAGATCGGACTGAAAAAACATATTAGTCCGCATACATTCCGGCATTCATTCGCAACACATTTAATTGAAGGTGGCGCTGATCTGCGCGCAGTGCAGGAAATGCTTGGCCATGAATCAATTACTACTACTGAAATATATACTCATCTCGATAGGGAATATTTGCGTGAAGCGATTATACGGTTTCATCCGAGGTCGTAGTATTATTTTAGATTTAATTCTGTACAGGGGGCTGTTGTTGCCTGTCTTTTAATTTGTCCAGCAACACACGTTTAAATTGCTCTTCAGCAGTGTAAAGTTTAGCAACCTTTTTAATGGGCAGTACTGATTTGAATTTAGCGTGATATTCTTTTTGGATGTCTAATTCCCTTTGCCGAAAAATAATTTCATTATCTACCGACTGTTCCACTTCTTTATCAGACAACTTATCAAAATTTTGTTTTGCATTACGATTATCTTCTCTGTGTTTTTTATGCAGTTCCTTTAGCCGATCAGTGTATTGATTATATTCCGGCCAAAATTGTTGAGCTTCCGCGGGTGTCAGGTCTAATTTATTTGTTATGAAAGCAACTTTCATTGATTCAATATTTTCTTTACGTTCTTGCGCTCTTCCGCCTCTTGGCTGTGCCATAGTAGCAATGGAACATACACAAATAATTATGGATAGAAGAAATTGTGATTTTATTTTCATGCTATTGTGTTTTATAAATTATTACGCAAATTATATTCTTCAAGATGATTATCAATTAAATAATTTTCAATGCTATTATCATCATTTGATACACTTTTGTTTTCGGAACTTTCATCCGCTGTGAGTGTTTCTATAATTGTTGCTTCATCAATGGTGGATAGTTGATCTTCAAACGTGTTTTCTGCGGCCGTTTCTGTGTTAGGCGCTTGAGCATTTTTATTCATAAAATTAATGCCTGCAAAAGCAATAAACACCATTGTAATAAAAGGAATAGCAAATCGCGGCTTGATAAGTAATGTCAGCCATTCTAAAATTGATGTGGATGATTTGTTTTCAATACAACGTTGCTGAACGAGAGTCGGTAATTCATCAAAATAACCGGCAGGAGTGTCAAAGGGGGTATAGTTGGGGATGCTGCTTAATACAGGTGCTTCATTTTTTATTTCTTCTAATTCATCAATACGACTTTTTATTTTAGAAGCGAAATCTTCGAAATAATCAGTGCCTGCTTTAAAAGGATTATTGTCACCTGCTTTGGATAGGTGAGGGGACATTCCCTTTAGGTCATCATCATGTATGTCATTATCGTTGTTCATCTGGTGCTTTTGATAGCAGATAATTGCAAAGGTTTAATGAGATGTTAAATAATTTTCAATTTTTTTTACAGCATGATGATAGGACGCTTTTAATGCACCAACAGATGTTTCAAGTATAGCACTCATTTCCTCATACTTAATATTATCGAAATACTTCATATTAAAAACGATACGTTGTTTGTCAGGCAAGGTTAATATTGCTTTTTGAAGCTTCGCTTGTATCTCATCCCCTTTAAAGTAACTATCACTTTGTAAATTATTGGCTAAAAAATCTGACACATCGTCTAAAGGAATACCTGCATGTTTCTTTTTTTGGTTTAAAAAATTGATGGACTCATTAGTAGCGATACGATACATCCAGGTATACAATTGAGATTCCGCCTTGAAACTTTCAAGATTACGCCAAATTTTTATGAAAACATTTTGCAACACATCATCTGTATCATCATGGTTCAATAATATTTTTCGGATATGCCAATAGAGTCTTTTTTGGTATTGGCGAACTAATAGATTGAACGCGTAATTGCGCGTTTCTTCATTTCGAAATTGTTCTAAGAGTTCTTTATCAGACAGATCCATAATCAATTATACGTCATGAGTTATAAGTTATTAGTCTAAGTTACCCGGAAGGACTGTAATAACTGCTAACTAATAACTATTAACTTTTTCGGGCTATTGCTTTCTTTGCTGCTTCAACAATATTGACTGCATCCAAACCATATTTAGTCATCAATTGATCGGGTGTGCCGCTTTCGCCAAAACTATCATTTACTGCAACCATTTCCAGTGGTGTAGGTAATTCACGTGCAAGCAGCTGTGCGATACTGTCACCAAGGCCCCCATTCATTTGATGTTCTTCTGCTGTTACTACACAACGTGTCTTTTTAGCTGAAATTAGGACAGCTTCCCGATCCAAAGGTTTAATAGTATGAATATTTATTATTTCCGCATTGATACCTTGCGCAGCTAATTGTTCACCAGCTTCAATAGCTTTCCATACCAAGTGTCCTGTTGCAAAGATTGTTACATCCTTTCCTTCATTCAATAAAATGGATTTTCCAATTTCGAATTTTTGATCGGCAGGGGTAAAGTTTGGAACGGTAGGTCTTCCAAAGCGCAAATAGACAGGACCTTCATAATCTGCGATAGCAAGGGTCGCAGCTTTGGTTTGATTATAATCGCAAGGATTAATAACCACCATGCCCGGTAACATTTTCATTAAACCGATATCTTCTAATATTTGATGCGTTGCGCCATCTTCTCCTAAAGTTAAACCTGCGTGTGAAGCGCATATTTTTACGTTCTTACCTGAATAGGCGACAGACTGGCGGATCTGATCATACACACGACCTGTAGAAAAGTTAGCGAATGTTCCTGTAAATGGAATTTTTCCACCAATTGTAAGACCTGCTGCAATGCCAATCATATTAGCTTCCGCAATACCTATCTGAAAAAATCGCTCCGGATGATCTTTTGCAAATGCATCCATTTTTAAGGAGCCTGTAAGGTCAGCACACAGTGCAACTACATTGGGATTCTTTTTTCCTAACTCAGACAAACCAGCACCAAAACCCGAACGTGTATCTTTTTTTTCAGTATAAGTATATTTTTTCATATTAATTTAACAGTTTATATTTTTTATGTAAGTATCTGATTTTCAGTAATTAATATAATTTAACCGGAGTAGAAATTCCTGACTCAATTTTAAATGTTTTTTCGATCGTATAAATTGCTTCTTTCGCATTTTTCGGTCGAAATTCTATGCGGTATCTACCGGGTTGCAAAATAATAGTTTCTTGTGTTAAGTTGCTATTTAAATTGCATACCCAAACTAATTTATTTTTTTCTTCCACAAAAAGGCTACCTGGACCTTCGCTGAGCTTTGTAATAGTAACATTTCCCGATTGAGGAATTTCAATAAATGTGGTTTTACTTTGTGCGACATCTACTTTATTTATTTTAATACGTGGAAGAGTTAAAATTTCAAGATCGTATTTACCAACAATAAATTTTTCGGTAGTATTTAATTGCTGTACGTGTAATGTCTGCATATCGGCATATTTGCGAATGATACAATTTAAATTTTTTGTATAATCAATACTTCCCGACATTTTTAAATTAATATATCCTTGTGGAGCATCCACCGCTATAACATTGTGTTTACCGGGAATTAATTCAATTCCTGTTTTTTCAACCGGAGGTATTGTATGTACCACCATTTTATATGTCCCGATAGGATCAATGACCAGTGTGTCAGGAACACCTTTATTGTTGATCGTATGCATATAGTTGTAGCGTATAATTTTTGTTTGTTCATCATAAAAGGTCAGGTTCACATCCGTTTCGGTTGGTCTGCCAACTTGATCGTTAAGATTTACCTGAACAGTAGTGTTGTTCAATGCTTGCGAGATAACGATGTTCAATATATTTCTAAAATTAGATTCGCTGGATGCATCATAAAATTTACCAACACAACCAAATGAATTTAGATAACTTTGGTCAAGCCCGATGCCGATAACAAACGGTTTTAGGATGATTCCTTTTTTTTGAAGAGCAAGTGAAACAGCACACGGATCACCATCACACTCTTCTATACCATCAGTAATTAAAATAATAATATTCCGTACATTAGATGCTGACGCCGTAGGAAAGTCCCCACCACATTGCTCCAGGGTATAAGCAATAGGTGTAGTGCCCTTAGGAACGATCTGTTTTAATTTATTTTTTATCGCGATACTATTATTTTTTCCAAAGGGTACTTCCAGCTTAGTATCCGTACAGCTACGTTGAGGACGTAATGAAACTTGGTGTCCATAGCAACGTAATGCAATTTCAAGATTCTCAATTCCCTGAATACTATCTAAAAACTGCGTAAGCATTTTTTTAGCAATATCCATTTTCATTCCACTTTGCCATTGTCCGAACATGCTGAAAGAAGCATCGAATACAAACTCAATACGTGTAAGAGGTTTAGTATTGGGCTGCGCTTTTATTGAGAAACAAAAAACAAGTATCAGAAAGCAAGACAATATTAATCTTGTGGTTTTAGATTTTATATAGTGGATGTTATATCCTTGCTTCATAATTTAATTTTATGCTCTTTGATTTGGTTAGCAGATTTTAAACGCCCTCTCCTTTGGAGAGGGGGCAGGGGTGAGGTATTAATAATCTTTTTCATCATCAATATGGTTCTGAGCTAAAGCTTGTGCTAATTGTTCATCATTAGGTGCAACACCGTGCCATTTGTGGCTTCCCATCATAAAATCCACACCGTGTCCCATCTCTGTTTTCATAAGTATCATAACAGGTTTCCCTTTCCCTGTATGCGATTTGGCTGTATTCAGTGTTTCAAGAACTTCAGATATATTGTTCCCATTTTTAATAGTTAAAACATCCCATCCGAATGCTAACCATTTTGCTTTCAGATCACCCATGTTCAATACCTGATCGGTGGATCCATCGATCTGTTGACCATTCCAATCAACTGTTGAAATAATATTATCTACTTTTTTTGCAGCTGCATACATTGCCGCTTCCCATATTTGCCCTTCTTGCAATTCACCATCACCATGCAAAGTATATACAATGCTATTGTCTTTATTTAATTTTTTTGCCAATGCAGCTCCAATAGCCACAGACAAGCCTTGTCCGAGAGAACCGGATGCAATACGAACACCGGGTAATCCTTCATGTGTAGTAGGGTGGCCTTGTAAGCGAGAATTTAATTTTCGGAATGTTGCTAATTCTTTTATTGGAAAATATCCGGAGCGAGCTAAAACACTATAAAATACAGGGGAAATATGACCATTAGATAAAAAGAAAAGATCTTCGCCAACTCCATCCATACTGAATTTTTGAGGAGTATGTTTAATAACACCAAAGTAGAGTACTACAAAATATTCAGTACAACCCAATGAACCACCCGGGTGACCTGAATTTACCGCGTGAACCATCCTTACAATATCCCTTCTAACCTGTGGTACTATTTTTTCTAAGTCCGTTACTGAAGCCATAATATGTTAATTTTATTGTTGTTTTTTATTTCAAGAACGTCCAAAAGTACCATTTTTTATGGGGGAGACGGGTATTGTTGAAAAAAAATGATATTGTTGAAAACTCAATTAAATTAAGCCAATTAAGAGGTTTATAGAACTTGTCAGTTGGTTATATTTGCAAATTATTTTATGTATAACAAATCAAATTATTTTGTGATACATAGAACTTATAACTAATAACTCAAAAATGGCTTTACAGTGTGGTATTGTAGGATTACCTAACGTAGGAAAATCAACTCTTTTTAATTGTTTATCAAATGCAAAGGCCCAAGCGGCAAATTTTCCGTTTTGTACCATTGAACCTAATCTGGGTGTAATTACCGTTCCTGATGACCGTTTGTCGGTTTTAGAAAAACTTGTAAACCCTGAACGAGTTGTTCCGACAACTGTTGAGATAGTGGATATAGCAGGATTGGTAAAAGGCGCGAGCAAAGGAGAAGGATTAGGAAATAAATTTTTAGCGAATATCCGTGAAACAAACGCGATTATTCATGTATTGCGTTGTTTTGACGATCCGAATGTAGTACATGTGGATGGCTCGATAAACCCGGTACGTGATAAAGAGATCATTGATACTGAATTGCAATTAAAAGATCTGGAAACTGTTGAAGCAAAATTAAAACGGGTTGAAAAGCAAGCAAAAACAGGCAATGATAAAGACGCAAAAAAAGCATATGATGTTTTGTTGAATTTGAAAAATTTATTAGAACAAGGAAAATCGGCGCGTTCGGCTAATCTTTCCGAAATGGATATGATTCATGTCGCTGATTGTTGTTTGTTAACTATTAAACCGGTGTTGTATGTTTGCAATGTTGATGAAGCTTCTGTGAAAACAGGAAATAAATATGTTGATGTAGTGAAGGAAGCTGTAAAAGATGAGAGTGCGGAAGTGTTGATCATTACAGCACAAATGGAAGCAGAGATCGCAAGCCTTGAAACATTTGAAGAACGTCAGATGTTCCTTGCTGAAATGGGATTAACAGAGCCGGGAGTAAACAAACTCATCAAAGCAGCGTATCGTATTTTGAATTTACAAACATATTTTACAGCAGGAGTAAAAGAAGTGCGCGCATGGACGATCGTCAAAGGAATGACCGCCCCACAAGCCGCAGGTGTTATTCATACAGATTTTGAAAAAGGATTTATCCGTGC
>JBBSPS010000048.1:0-19863 GCA_038258655.1 Bacteroidia bacterium | reverse complement strand
GTGTTTTCCTTCGGTTTGTAAAGGTCTTAAATTTACCCAACTTCCATTATAATAGACCCTTGGATTATAATAAAAGCCTGAGATACCTGCAAATGCATACATTTTAAAATCATTACGATAGCGGTAAGTGTGGCCAAGGTCAGGCACGTCAATAAAAAATACCTGGCCCGTAAGTTCTAATTCTACAATATCGGTAGTAAATGATAAATTGCGGCCAACCCGTCCTGGGTTAGTAGATGCATTATCAGCTCCCTCAATGCGGACCCAGTTAAGGCCAAGTTTTGTGGCCAGAAGAGGACCAAACTTATAACGCACAAAGCCACCTACAGTAAATTGTGTTTTGGCGAGTTTCATATCCGGAACAAAATTTCTGCGGGTTTTTTCTTTCCCTCCCATATCGCCTAAATAGTTGGCTGCCCCGGCTTGAATGCCCCAATCCCAATAATATTGAGAAAAACCAATAAAAGGGAAACAAAAGAAAATAATTAGAATAGTAAGTGATTTACGCATGAGTGCAAATATATAAGAAAAATTTCTCTTTCTCAAAAAGCGAGATAATATTTTTATCTTCGTGATCTTCCATTGCAAAAATAGAAGAAAATGACATGAACAATAAAATCACTCAGCTTTTTAATATTGAGGTACCTATAATTCAGGCAGGAATGGTTTGGTGCAGTGGATGGAAATTAGCTGCGGCCGTTAGTAATTCAGGTGGGTTAGGTTTAATTGGCAGTGGAAGTATGTATCCTGATGTGTTACAAGAACATATTCAAAAATGTAAAAAATCCACTGACAAGCCATTTGGCGTAAATGTTCCTTTATTGTACCCTGATATTGATAAACAAATGGATATAATTATTTCGGAGGGAGTGAAGGTAGTATTCGTTTCGGCAGGTAATCCCAAAACGTGGACACAAAAATTGAAAGAGAATGGGATTATAGTGGTACATGTGGTTTCAAATACAAAATTCGCTAAAAAAGCAGAAGATGCAGGAGTAGACGCTATTGTAGCAGAAGGTTTTGAGGCCGGCGGCCATAATGGACGTGAAGAAACAACCACTATGTGTTTAATCCCTCTGGTAAAACAAGCAGTTAAAATACCTGTTATTGCTGCTGGCGGAATAGGTACGGGCAGGGCAATGCTTGCCGCTATGGCTTTGGGCGCTGATGGTGTACAAATAGGCACTCGTTTCGTGGTTTCAGAAGAATCATCTGGCAATATCAATTTCAAAAAGAAAGTGATGGAATCAGAAGAAGGTGATACCAAATTAATGCTGAAACAGTTAACCCCTGTACGATTATTAAAAAATAATTTTTTTGATGCGGTGCAAATTGCCGAAAATAATTGCGCTTCAAAAGATGAATTGGCAGAATTGCTAGGACGTGGACGTGCTAAAAAAGGGATGTTTGAAGGAGATTTAGATGAAGGTGAACTGGAAATAGGGCAAGTGGCTGCCCTTATCCATGAAATAAAACCAGCGAAAGCAATTATTGATGAAATTATGGCAGAATATGTTAAAGCAAAAGAACAACTAATGGATATTAATTTTTAATTGGGATACATATCTCAATACCAACATCTATATCTCAATATTGATTATGATAAAATTTGAAAAATTTGAATTGGCCAATGGGTTAAAAGTAATTGTACATCAAGATAAATCAACACCTTTAGCGTGTATAAATATTTTGTATGATGTAGGTGCACGTGATGAAGATCCGAAACAAACCGGTTTCGCGCATTTATTTGAACATTTAATGTTTGGAGGGTCTGTTAATATTCCTAGTTATGATGAACCTTTGCAACGTGTGGGTGGTGAAAACAATGCTTTTACTACGAATGATATTACTAACTATTATTTAACGCTTCCTGCTGAAAATCTGGAAACTGGTTTTTGGCTGGAATCGGACAGGATGTTAAGTTTGGCTTTTTCAGAAAAAAGTTTAGAAGTGCAACGAAATGTGGTGATAGAAGAATTTAAGCAACGGTATTTGAATCAGCCATATGGTGATGTATGGTTGTTATTGCGACCAATGGCTTATAAAGTACATTCGTATATGTGGGATACAATTGGAAAAGAAATTTCACACATTGAAAACGCGAAAACAGAAGATGTAAAAAGTTTTTTCAAGAAATTTTATTGCCCGAATAACGCGATAATGGTAGTGGCAGGGAATGTAGAGTTAGATGAGATAAAAACACTTTCTGAGAAATGGTTTGCACCTATTCCGAAAGGGCCCGAAAATAAACGCAGTTTACCAAAAGAGCCTGAACAAACCGAAGCGCGAAGTTTAACGGTGGAGCGTGACGTACCCGTTGACGCTATTTACAAAGTGTATCACATGTGTTCCAGGAGAGATAAAGAGTATTATGCTGTTGATCTTATTTCGGACATTCTTTCACGTGGCAATTCGTCACGGATGCACAATACATTGATAAAGGATAAAAAAATATTCAGTGATATCAATGCGTATGTGATGGGCGATTTTGATAACGGCTTGTTTGTTGTTTCCGGCAAATTGACAAAAGGAGTAAGTATGGATGAAGCTGATAAAGCGATCAATGAAGAATTGCAAAAAATGAAAACAGCATTTGTTACTGTGGATGAACTTACCAAAGTGAAAAATAAAATGGAAGCCGCGCATGTTTTTGGAGAAGTTGAAGTATTGAATAAAGCTACTAATCTGGCTGTATCAGTATTATTGGGTGATGTTAATATGATCAACAATGAAGTGGAAAAATATCTCGCTGTAACAGACGCACAGATTAAAGAACAAGCGAATATTATTTTCAGAGAAGAAAATTGTTCATCACTTTATTACAAGTCAAAACAATAAATGTATTTATTTTACACCCCTGATATTACTTCTGATAACTATACCTTAAATGAAGAAGAAAGTAAACACTGTATTCGAGTACTACGTTTAACTGTGGGCGATAAAATACAATTGATTGATGGTAAAGGAGGTTGGTATGAAGCTGAGATTAAGGATGATAACCAAAAACGATGTACTGTAAGCTTAATTCAAAATAAAAAAAATGTTGGGAAACGTGATTGGCAATTACATATAGTCATTGCACCAACAAAAAGCATGGATCGTTTGGAATGGTTCATTGAAAAAGCTACTGAAATTGGTATTGATGAAATTTCACTAGTTGATTGTTATACTAGTGAACGGACAATAGTAAAAACAGAACGGCTGAAAAAAGTTGCTGTGTCTGCCATTAAGCAAAGCCTTAAAGCATATTTGCCAAAAATAAATGAAATAGTTGATTTTAAAAAATTCATTATTTTTTCAGCAAATTTTAAGGGGCAAAAATTTATTGCTCATTGTGCAGGGGGGAAAAAAGCACATCTCAAAGATGTTTACAAAAAAGGAGATGATACATTCATATTGATCGGGCCGGAAGGTGATTTTTCCCCTGAAGAAGTGAAATTAGCTGTTGATAATGGCTTTAAAGAAATAAGTTTAGGTGAAAGTAGATTGCGTACTGAAACTGCCGCTTTGTATGCTTGTACAACAGTAAATATTTTGAATGAATAAGTTTACCTTCTTCTAAATTCTGAACAGATTATAGCAGTAGCAATAGCAGCGTTGAGCGATTCCGTTTTAGCAGAAAATGATGGAATACTAATTTTATCTGTAATGAATGGTAATAGTTGATCTGAGATACCTTTCGATTCATTTCCAATAACAATAAACCCTTCCACAGGTAATTTTTTTGTGTAAATATTTTCCCCCTCCAATAAAGCTCCAAATACAGGCAGTTGGCAATTGGAAGTTGGCATTTTTTCAAAAAAATTAATTAAATCTAAGTAATGAACTTTAATTCTTGATATGGATCCCATCGTAGCTTGTACTACTTTTGGGTTGTAAACATCAGCTGTTTCGTTACTGCAAATAATGTTAAAAATACCAAACCAATCAGCAATACGAATAATAGTTCCTAAATTCCCAGGATCTTTTATATCATCTAATATTAAAGTCAACTTGTTTTTAAGATCATTCGTATTTAATTCATAAGCCGGTATTTCACAAATTGCAATTACTTCAGTGGGGGTGGTTAAGGCTGTGATACGTTCAATTTCATTGGCTTTTACCTCAACACATTCAATCGAATTATTGATTTTAGTTTTATTAAAAAAATCACATGTCGCATACACTTGTTTAATCTTGATCTCCGATCTCAATAATTCTTTTACAATTTTAGTACCCTCGGCAATAAACAAATCATGCTCTTCCCTAAATTTCTTTTGCTTAAGCGAGTTAACAAACTTGATCTGATTTTTTGACAACATTTTTTAGTATCGATTTATTTGATTGTAAATCTGCATAAAAATAATCATTTCTAAACAGGGTGTTTATGGTTTAAAATTATTTTAGAATAAATGAGTAATTTAGCAAGCTTTTAAAATAAGACAAGTAACAATAACGCGTGGTCAGGAAACATTCTCATATACTATTACTTATAATTTTATTACCACTTCTTTTTAATGCGTGTAAGCCCGCACGCAAACTAAAAGAAGGTGAATATTTGCTCAATAAAAACCATGTGATTGATAAGGATACTAAAATTGATAAAACCGAAATTGAAAACTATATCAAACAAAAACCTAATCGTAAAATTTTCTTTTCGTTCCGTTTTCATTTATGGTTGCATAATTTAGTGAACGAAGATCATATTAAACGAAAACGGATAGCGCATGATAAAAAAATAGAAAAACGGAATATGAGACGGGTCGCAAAAGGGAAAAGCGAGAAAAAGAATGATCATCAACTGTTCGGCGAATGGCTTTTAAGTATTGGCGAACCACCTGTTATACTTGATTCATTACTTATGCACAAATCAGCTAAACAAATTAGGTTATTTTTAAATAATAAAGGTTATTTCATTAGTTCTGTAACTGATTCTGTGTACAAACACAAAAAAGAAGCTGATGTTTTTTATAAAATTAAAGCATCAGCTCCCTACACAATAAATGCTGTTGATTATAAGATACCTGACGAAATACTTAAATACTATGTGTATGCTGATTCGTCGAACACGCTAATCTTAAAAGGAAATAACTATGATGTGGATGTTCTGCAAAAAGAACGTGAACGGATTACTTATGAGCTGAATAACAATGGTTATTATCTTTTTACGAAAGATTATATTTATTATACGATTGATACAACTATTGGGAATAAAAAAGTGAATGTTATACTTGGAATAAAAAATTTCGCGCATAAATATTCCGATTATGCTGATTCCATTGTAGAAGCGCCACATCAGCGTTTTTATGTAAACAATATTTATATTCAACCCGATTTTGTTTCAAAAAAATTGGATAATTTACAAAAAGATACTATTGTTGCCGATGGTTATTATGTGCTCCACACAGGAAAATTGAGATATAAAACCAAAGTATTGCTCAGCTCCGTATTTATACATAAAGGAGAATTATACCAATTAAAGAATATAGAGGATACGTATAAACGGCTTTCAGATCTGAAAGCATTCAAGTCGATCAACATATTTTTCGTTCCAAATAAAGGCGATTATTTAGATTGTTACATACAGCTGAGTCCTATTTTAAAACAATCGTTTACTATTGAAATTGAAGGAAAAAACACTTCCGGCAACTTAGGTATAGGTGGTAGTATCGTATTTCAAAACCGTAATGTATTTAAAGGTGCTGAAGTATTAGAATTACGCCTGAAGGCAGGTGTAGAAGCGCAAAAGGTTTTCAATAGTAAAAATGGTACAGGCATCAACAATTTGAGTAATTCTGCATTATTTAACACTGCTGAAATTGGCCCTGAAGGCAATATTTATATACCACGTTTTTTACTACCATTTAAAGTAAAAGCCTCAAAACAATCGAATCCCAAAACCATATTCACTAGTTCTTTTACTTATCAGCGTAGGCCTGATTACTCTCGTTACATTACTAACTTGTCATTTGGCTACACCTGGAAAGAATCAGCTGCTATTCGGCATACCATCAATCCCATCATGATCAATTATGTAAGAGTATTCTTACAGCCGGCATTTGAAACCTATCTGGATGATCAAGTTCGTAATCTATATGTTAGAAATAGTTTCAGTAATCACTTATCTACCAGCACCCGCTATACATTAGTTTATAATGAGCAGGATATTAAAAAACTCGGAAACTTCTCGTTCTTTAAATTTAATGCGGAGTCCTCAGGTAATATTTTGCGGGGGATTTATGACCTCGGTAATTCCATACAGCCTAATACATTTGCTAAAGATGGTCAGGGAGAATATAAATTAGCGAATATTGTTTATTCACAATATTTGCGTACCGATGCCGATTATCGCTTTTATTATAATTTAAATGATATCAGTAAAATAGTGTTTCGTATAGCTGCCGGAATAGGGAAGCCTTTGAAAAATTTTCCTCAGCTGCCTTTGGAACGAATTTTTTATAGCGGGGGCGCAAATGGGATAAGAGCGTGGCAGTCACATTCACTTGGCCCTGGCTCGTACGCGGATGATGGCAAGTATTCTTATGATCAATTTGGTGACGGACAATTAGAAGGCAATGTGGAATATCGTTTTAAAATTTTTAAGATGCTTAATGGCGCTTATTTTATTGATGGAGGAAATACATGGCTTGGTAAGCCAAGAATTGATAGGCCGGGAGGTGATTTTCAATTCAACCGTTTTTACAAGGAAATAGCCATAGGGTCCGGTATTGGTTTACGTTTTGATTTTAATTTTTTTATCATTCGTTTTGACTTGGGTTTAAAAGTTCGTGATCCGCAATTTGAGGAAAATAAACGTTTTATAATTCAAAATTTGTTTAATCCTGCATGGAAAAACGATTACCAGTCAACACACAATAATACGAAATACGATTTTTTTACTTTTAATATTGGCATTGGTTATCCATTCTAATGATTATAAAAATGAAAGTTTTAAGAAAAATAATCAGGTGGTTACTATTTTTAATTTTTATTTCTACCCTGTTTTGGATAACTTACATTATTTATTGTTGGGCAAATTGTAATTGTACCAACAGGAACATTCGTAAAATATTCGCGAGTGAAAGTAATTCGAAGGTCGCAGTTTTTAAGCCAGATACGGAGGGGGTGCCTAAAATAAGGCTCAACAGATTTTTAATTAAGGAGCCGTATAAATATCCTTTTTATTCAGCTCAATATTATTCGGATAATTTTTTTATTAATTTTCGGTTTGCCGATACTCTTACATTTGTGGTTGACAATAAAGATACTGTTAGGTGGGGCGATCTATATGTAATTGATACGGTGCCTTTAAGGATCAAAGGATATAACTATTTCGGAGAGTTAAGGGTAACCTATTACCAGGATACTTTATTCCAAAGTAATATAGAACACAAGCCAACTGTTTCTATTTTAAAACAACTAAATTTTGGGCCAACAGCATCCGACTGTCTTCGTGAATGCAACTGATTCATCAATCCCTTAGTTCCCCGCATCTTAGTTTGTAAACACCATTCTTTTTGACTGAACTTTTTTGCCATCTATGATAAGCGTATAAATAAGTGTTCCGCTTACATTATAACCATGATCATACATTACTTCATTTATACCATCTTTAAGAATAATAGGAAGTTTTTGTACTTCCTTTCCTGTAATATCCTCTATAGTAATATACGCTTCTTTATAATCCACTTGTTTATTCATTAAAACGGTGATCATAGTTGCTTCATCAGATGGATTTGGTTTGTTTTGCAACAGTTCAAAAGTTTTATTAGCGGATGGAAATTCATTGATATTAACAAGGCTAGTTTGTAATTCTTTCGAAAATAAACTTTCAATTCCATTCACGTCCACAGAAGCAACACTCACAATTTTATTTCCCGGAGTGGAAACAGTGATGCTATCAAAAAGAGAACCCACACCGGTAAAAGTATATACAGAGTCCCAATCATTAGTAGTAGTACGAAGGCCGATCCTGTATTTAAGATATTGAGTTTGTTGGGTTATTTGAATATATAATTTGTTTGTACCATTGGAAGTTAGCGTAAAATCAGGTGTTTGGGGGCCTAAACCTATCATTGCCGCAGCATTTCCGTTGATCACAGTGTTTCGTGCTAAATAATGAAAATCAACATAGAAGCTGTCGATTACCATATCACCATTAATATCAATCCCCAAGCTATCCCTTGAAGTATGCTGACGATCAATATAACCGGTACTATTACTGGCATCACCATATTCATTTGCTGAAGTAAAACGTATAGCAGAATAATTATGTTGGCGAAAAGGAATATGATCACCTCCTCTGTTCGTGCGATCTTCAGGTGTCATAATGCTTACTTTCATAGGAACGGAAACAAAAGGTAAGAGCATTTCTTTGTATTCGAGTTTTACAAACCGAGCCAAGCCTTTATGAAATGAGTTAAAACCTCCAAAAGAGAATAAACGTACTTGTGTACTATCTATACTATTATATCCCGGGCAACTTGGTGGAGATGAAGTATGTCCGCAAATAATACCACCAATCACATCGTTATTTAACACTGCTTTTATCTTTATACCTTTTGCTGTTGCAAAATCCGCAAAGGCTTTCGCACCATTTAACCCTTGTTCTTCAGCAATTGTAAGCATAAACACAATAGTATGTTTATAGGTATATTTACTCATTACTCTAGCAAGTTCAAGAACAAGAGAAGTCCCGCTGCCGTTATCTTCCATACCCTGAGCAAGGCATGCTGTATCACACACATTATTACAACGACTATCTATATGTCCTTCTATAATGATAATGGATTTGTCTGTGGTATCATTACCAGGAAGAACAGCAAAAATATCTTTATGACGTGTAATGGTATTGGGACAAGAGGTAAAAGTATTATCGAATTGCAAATAAGAGGTAATTAAACGGTTATCATTTTGACCGCTGAATTGTTGGAATTTTTCAAAAGCCCATTTACGTGCAGCGCCTATTCCTCTTGTTGCAGACATGGTATCAGATAAGGTATTTCTGTTTTTAAAAATCTTCAATTCATTCAAATAGGAATGCACGGAATCAGCTGATACTCTTGCATTAATGCCCTGACTGATGATGCTTGGATCATTAATTACTATACTTGCCTGATAATTTGCAGGGTCGTAATTGCCTAACAATATTTGCTGAGCAACAAGATTAGTAGGGAAAATACTTGTTTGCGCATTGGTTTTAAATGCCGCTAAACCTAAGCAGAGGAAAATAAGTATGTTTTTTTTCATATTAATTGGTTGTTTAGAAGGTTGAATTTAAATATTAAATTTAACTTTCTCAACGTTTTTTTTTAAGTATTCTATTTTTTCGTTTGTTTTCATAAATAAATATGCCAACACAAACGCAACTTACTGCCGATAGTAAATAAAAAGATAAATTTCCATTAACTACCATTCAAAAGGAAAGAGGGAAAGGGGAAACGGAGTTTTATAATGAATGCTTATCCCGGAAATGAATATGTTGATTTAAGTGTAGTAATGTAATTTTATACAAATACAAAAAAGAGTGAAAAATAAACGAACACAAATAAAAAAGCCCCGCATTTCTGTGGGGCTTTTTTATTTCAAAAAAATGTTAACGACTATTTGTTAACTGTTTTTTTAAGTTCTGCACCTGCTTTGAATTTAGCAACTTTTTTTGCAGCAATTTTAATCGCTTTACCAGTTTGAGGATTTCTTCCTGTTCTAGCAGCTCTTTTTGCTACTGAGAAAGAACCAAAACCTACTAATGCAACTCTGTCTCCTTTTTTAAGAGCTTTTGTTGTAGAATTTACGAATGCATCTAATGCTCTAGCAGCATCTGCTTTTGTAAGTTTTGCTTCTGATGCGATTGCATCAACTAATTCTGCTTTGTTCATTTTGTTTTGTTTTAAAAGGTTTAACTTATAATTATAGATGCGAATGTATAAAAACATCAATGCTCACGCAATTTTTAATGAATAAAAATCGTGCAATTGTTGATAAATAAGGCTTTTGTTAATAAAAAGATGAAAAAAGATGGGTCGCAAGCATAAATTGAAGAGGAAATAATGCTCATAACTGCTTATAACAACGTTTTGCATAATCATCATTATTCGCTTTATTTTGGTTTTTCACGGTGAGATAACTTCCTGATACCTTAACTGAAAGCCACTTCGGGAATTTTTTCAAACAATAAGGTTGGGATTTTTATATTGTGACAAGGAACTTTTATATAAAAATTATTGTTTATTGTTATCCTATCAATTTTATTTTCTACGCCATGAATAGTTAATATTTCTTTTGAAAATACCTTATAAGTTCGATCTTGAATTTTAATTTGGGTGTCCCAGCGCACAATACAGGAGAGAATGGATACTAGGCCTTACGTGGGCATCTAATTTTCTAGCGGTGCTTTGGAGAAAATGGAAACGATCTCTTCATCACTTTTATACTGTTAAGCTTTCGAATTTAATGTGAAATTTTATTTTATAATAGAATCGTTTTCTTTAATAAAACAGTAGTTACGGAGTTTCGATGTGGATTCAATCCGTTTTATACTATTTTTTTTACTATTTTTGATTTCAAATAATGTTATTTTGAAATCAAATCTTCTTTTATGAAATATATTATCACCTTTTTGCGACCAAAAGCTATATTGGTACTTTTTGTAGTTGTATGCACTTTTTCATTTACTCTGCCATTATCAGCTTCGGATATAAATAAAAAAGCCAGAAAAGCCGATAATTTTTTTCTTTTTTCGGATTATAGAAAAGCTTTGCCTCTATATATAGAGCTTATAGAAAAAAATCCTGCCGATATTAATTATAACTATCGCGCAGGGGTTTGTTATTTATATTCAAACGTGGAAACGTTTAAATGTATCGGCTATTTTGAAACAGCTCGTAAAAACATTAAAGATTCGAAAGATTCTATACCTGAATTATTTTATTATTTGGGCCATGCATATCAAATGGCAAACCGCTTTACTGAGGCGATTCAATGTTATACTACTTTTAAAAATCTGATTAAAATAAATACTAACAATACTATTTTGAGTAAATCTGTTGATACAGAACTTGAGCAATGCATCGATGGGAACGAATTAATGAAATCACCGACAAATGCCAGACTCAGTAATCTTGGGCCAAATGTAAATTCTATTTACCCAGATTATGCACCCGTAATTTCTACGGATGAATTAATGTTGATTTTTACATCAAAACGTAAGGAATGTACGGGAAATAAAATAACACCCGATGGTAATTATTATGAAGATATTTTTATTTCAAAAAACACTTCAGATGATTGGGTCAGTTCAAAAAAATTAGATTCTTCATTCATAAAACCTAATTTTTTTGCAGCACTATTTGCTTCCGCCAAAAACATAGGGAAATCTATTAATACCAATGAACATGACGCTTCTATTGGGCTTTCACTGGATGGAAAAAAATTATACATCTATCGTTTTAACGATATATGGCAATCAGAATATGAAAATGGCAAATGGAGCAAACCAACCAAATTGAACAATGTTATTGATGGAAAAAATAGCCATGAATCCAGCATGACATTAACCTCCGATGGAAATACCATTTATTTTTCAAGTGAACGGGACGGAGGTTTTGGAGGGAAAGATATTTATCAAACTACTAAACACAATGATGGTACATGGAGCGTTCCTGAAAATTTAGGCCCGGCTATTAATACCGAATTAGATGAAGATGCTCCTTTTATTGATGCTGATAATAAAACACTTTATTTCTCTTCACAAGCTCATGGCTCTATTGGTGGATTTGATGTGTTTAAAAGCAGGTCTGAAAATAATGATTGGACTCCGCCTGAAAGCTTGGGTTTCCCAATTAATTCCGGTGCCGATGACATTTTTTTTGTTCCTAATGCAAAACAAAATAAAGCTTTTATTGCTACTATGCGCACCGATGGAATTGGAAATTATGATATATATATTATTAACTATATACGCCCATCAAAAGTGCTATTGGTGACTACCTATAACAACGATCTGAAACCAATAAATTTAAAAGCAAATATCATTGATTCAAAAAAGAAGAATTCGATAATGGTTTCATTGAACCAAAATAATGATCTTAGTTATAACAGTACTGAACAATATCAACTTATACTTCCTCAATATAACAACGATAGCAATACTACTGCATTTGATTTTAAAACACCTGAATCTTTTGGTTTATTCCCGTATTTCCAGGAAATAAATTATGATATAGTTGAAAATGCAAAAGGACAATTAATCGGTTATAAAACTACGGTATATAATGCTTTTTTTGACATTGAAAAAGAATTGAAAAAGAATAAAAATTACGCAGCTAATCAAAAAAAAGAGGAAGAATATTCGGCATTCATTCGAACACTTACGCCTGATAATAATAAACTGCAGGTGTATTCCCATATTAATTATATTGATACCACATCTTTACCTTTATTAGCGGTGAATACCGGTAATAATAAAAAGGATAAAAAAACTAAGATACTATCAAGTAACCCTAATTCCTTTAAAACTATCCTGTTCGATTTTTCTAAATCAGATTTAACTAATGAAGCCATTATGGATATCGAAGTGGTTTTCAATTATTTGAACGAAAATAAAAATACATCACTGGAAATTATTGGATATACGGATTCTAAAGGATTAGACCTGTTTAATACAATATTGTCAAAGAAAAGAGCATCAGAGATAATGCATTATTTAATAAAAAAGGGGATCGACTCTAAGCGTTTAAGATCAATAGGCAGGGGAGAATCTCAGCCTGTGGTGCTTAATGAAAACGCAGACGGAACAGATAATCCTGAAGGTAGAAAACAAAACCGTAGGGTAGAATTTATTATTGTTCAAGCTAAATAGCTTACATAAATCAGAGCTAATCCGGGGCACATAATTTATTACAACACAAAAAAAACTATATTTGTGATACTTTTAAAGTGTTTAATCCATTTATTTATGAAAAAAAAATATATTACGGTTTTATTTACTTTAATAAGTATATGCAGTTTCGCGCAGGAAAGTAAAAGTGATTATCGTGAAAAGTTTACGCAAGGCAACTATTTACTGCTGGAACAGAACTATACATTAGCGCTAAATTATTTTTTATCGGCATATAAAATTGATTCTACAAATGCGAACATCAATTATAAATTAGGCATATGTTATTTAAAATCTGCCGCCGAAAAAAATAAAGCACTCCCTTATTTAGAGAAAGCGATTTTAAATATCAGCCACAATTATGATGATTCTGAGCCTCGGGAAAAAAAAGCGCCTGAAAACACATATTATTTATTAGGCGAAGCCTATCGATTGGCCTATAAGTTTAATGAATCAAACAATTACTTCAATAAATTTAAAGATATTGTAGGCAACAGAAATAAGAAACTTACTAGTGATTTAGACAAACAAATTGAAACTAATTTTAATGCCATTGAATTCACAAAAGATACAGCGGTTGTTACAATTATAAACTTGGGAGATAGCATTAACACTATTTATCCGGAATACAGCCCTTTAATTTCACCGGATGAATCAACTCTTATATTTACCTCCCGAAGAAAGGGAAGCACCGGTGGCGATAAAACGGATAATGACCAATTTTATGAAGATATATATATTAGTCAAAAGAATAGTAACGGCAAATGGGGTTCACCAAAATCAATCAGCTCCAATATTAATTCTATCGGTAACGAAGCCAGCTTAAGCCTTTCAGCAGATGGACAAAAATTATTCGTATACCGCGATGTAAATGGCGGAGATATATTTACGAGCAGTTTAGAAGGCGACGCATGGGGTTCGTTGGTTTCTTTGAATTCAAACATTAATAGTAAATATTGGGAGCCGCATGCTTCACTTAGCCCTAATGGTAAAACATTGTACTTTGTAAGCGACAGGAAAGAAGGAAGTTATGGCGGAAGGGATATTTGGAGTTGTGCTAAATTACCTGACGGAGAATGGGGTTTACCTGTTAATCTTGGCCCTACAATAAATACACCTTTCGATGAAGATGCTCCCTTTATTCATCCTGATGGTGTAACACTTTTTTTTAGTTCTAAGGGGCATAAAAATATGGGTGGGTTCGATATTTTTAAATCTTCAAAAACAGATGATGGTAAATGGACTGAACCTGAAAACCTCAAAGTACCAATCAATACGCCAGATGATGATATTTATTATGTGCAATCTCTTGATGGTAAAAGAGGATATTTTTCATCAGTAAGACCCAGTGGTTTTGGTGATAAAGATTTATATATGATCAATTTTGAACGGACTATTGTTGAGCCATTAACAGTTTTAAGAGGGTTAATGACTTTTGATGGAGCTGAAAAAACAACCGTTAACGTTGAAATTATGGCTACAGATATTGAGAGTGGATTGGTAGAACAAGATGTAAGGCCCAATACTGTTAGCGGAAAATATGTTTTAATCCTCAATCCGGGAGTACAAGGTAAAACTTACAATATCAGTTACGATGCGGAAGGTTATCAACCGGTGGACATAACGATTACTATTCCTCCTAACTCCTCCTATCAGGAACTTGAAAAAGAGCTTTCGCTTCAACTTATAAATTTTGAAAGTAAAACATTAGGTACCATTACAATAAAAGGTGCTATTAAAAATGAGCAAGGAAAAAATATTCCGGGTGCACAAATAATTGTAAAAGATAATTTAACAGGGCAATTGATCAACACTTATCATGCTATTGCCGATTCGGGTTCTTATTATTTTATATTAAACCGGGGCCAAAATTATAATATATCTTACGAAGCACAAGGATATTTATTTCAATCGGCAAATGTAAATGTGCCTAAAGAACCTGAATATTCAGCTATTACGAAAGATATTGTACTTGAAAAAGTGAAAGTAGGAGCTAAAATTGTGCTCAATAATATATTTTTTGATTCTAATAAGTCCTTATTGCGTAAAGAATCGGATTTAGAAATTGAAAAATTAGTAAAGCTAATGAAGGATTACCCAGATTTAACTATTGAAGTGGCGGGGCATACAGATAGCAAAGGAAATGATGCGATCAATTTGAAATTGTCTCAAACTAGGTCACAAGCTGTAGTTGCAGCGGTGATAAAAAAAGGGGTAAATCCAAAACAATTAGTGGCAAAGGGATATGGTAAAACCATGCCGATAGCTCCAAACGCATTGCCAAACGGGAAGCCCGATTTAAAAGGGATGCAGCTGAATAGGCGCGTGGAATTGAAAATCATCGATTCCAAATAATTTATTTCCCCTGTTTGTTAATTTCTTTTTTTTGTTCAACTAAAATCATGGCTAAATTTTAATATTTTTGCGTGAAACCAGAGTTATTAATCCCACATAAAAACAATTTGGTTATGCAAAAATATGCCCTCCTATTTTTTTCTGTTTTTCTATTTAATTTTTCATCGAATGGCCAGGGAAGAAGTGAATATCGCAGTAAATTTACCGAAGGAAGTTTTCTTATTTTAGAGAACAACTACTTTCAAGCCTTGAAAAGCTTTTTAGAGGCTTATAAAATAGATTCAACTAATGCGAATATAAATTATAAAATAGGGCTTTGTTATTTAAAAAGTGATTCGGAAAGAAACAAAGCTATTGCCTATCTTGAAAAAGCTGTTTTAAATACAACAACAAAATATATGGACATGGAACCGAGTGAAAAATCGGCGCCCGTTAACGCTTATTACTATTATGGGCAGGCCCTTCATGCAAATTACAAATTTGACGAAGCTATCGCGAATTATGAAAAATTCAAATCGTTTTTGACTATCCGGCAAGTTGATTTGTTGAAAGATGTTAATCGCCAGATTGAAATAAGTAACAATGCGAAAATATTAGTGGCGGCTCCAATTAATGTAATCATAAAAAATTTAGGTGATAGTATCAATTCAGCTTATCCGGATTATAGTCCTTTAGTAGCCGCTGATGAAAAAACATTGATCTTTACTTCTCGCAGGCCAGGAAGCACAGGTGGAGATAAAACTGACAATGGTAGTTTTTATGAAGATATTTATATTTCATACAAAAAAAATGATAGTTCCTGGTCGAGTCCGGTTTCCATCAGTCCAAGCATAAATACTGTTACACATGAAGCGAGTGTTGGCTTATCAGCTGATGCACAGACACTATTAATATATAAAGATAGTAATGGCGGTGATATTTATAATAGTACCCTAAATGGCAATAACTGGACAGTTCCTAAACCAATGGCTTCCGGTATAAATACATCCAGTTGGGAAACAAGCGCCTGTTTAAGTCCCGATGGGAATGTGCTTTATTTTGTGAGTGATAGAAAAGGCGGGTTAGGCGGAAGGGATATTTGGAAATGTGTAAAACTTCCAAACGGAAATTGGAGTATACCTGTAAATGTTGGCGCTCCAATTAATACACCTTATGATGAAGAATCGCCCTTTATTCATCCGAGCGGCAATGTTTTATTTTTTAGTTCTCAAGGGCATCAAAGTATGGGTGGATTCGATATTTTTTTCTCAATAAAAGGCAATAAAGGTTGGGAAGAGCCTTTAAATATTGGCTATCCTATTAATACCACTGATGATGATCTTTATTATGTTACTTCTCCTGATGGGAAAAGGGGGTATTATTCATCGTCCTCCCGGCCCGAAGGTTATGGGGAAAAAGATATATATATAGTCACTATACCTCAACGTAAAGAGGAACCATTAGTACTTATAAAAGGTCTAATCATGCCTGCATCAGGAGATCAATTACCTGCAAGATTGGAAATAATTGCTACTAACAATGAATCAGGCATTGTTTCCGGTAGATATACACCTTTAGTTCGCAATGGCAGTTTTACTATTATTATTCCTCCCAATAGTAATTACAATCTTTCTTATCAAAATGAAGGTGAGGAATTTTACAGTGAAAAGATGAATGTGCCCATGAACGCTGTCTATCAGGAAATTAACAAAATAATACATTTAAAACATATGATTCCCGGACAACCACTTTCAATTGAAAATGAAAGTGATACGGACAATAACAGGAATATTCAGTCAGCTTTTGTTTCAGTAACAGGAAGATTAATTGATGAAAATAATTTACCTGTAACAAATTTGAAAATAAATCTTATGAACTCAAAGGATGAAATAATAAAAACCACAACCATCGATGATTCAGGCCAGTTCATATATACATCATTGCCACAAAATGAAAAATATATAGTTGCATTAGAAAAAAATGACACCCACGCTATTGGAAAAAAATCATCCCTTGAACTTAAAGATGAAAAGGGAAATCCATTTAAGAGCAACACTACTTCTGTTGAATTCAAATTAAATACTAAGTTAATTACTAAAGACAAAAGCCCTACTAACACAACTGATAAAGAAAAGCATGGGCAAATAGCAAAAGTTGATAAACTAAACTTCCAAATGTTTTTTAAGTATAATGTAACTCAGGCTGATGTAAACGACACTCCATTTAAACAATTTATTGATAATTTAATGGAATTATACAGTAAAAACGGGACGGTTAATATTAATATGAGTTCCTCCGCTTCTCGGGTACCCACAAGGGCTTACAAATCAAATAACGAACTCGCAGACATACGAGCTGAAAAATCAAAAGAGCAATTGCTCATTGCTTTAAAAGATAAAGGAGTTGATGTGGCTAAAGTGAATTTTGTGAAAAAAAAATCATATGTTTCGGGTCCCAAGTACAACATTGATTATCTGATAAACAAAGCAGAATACGAAAAATATCAATTTATAAAAGTTAGCGCATACTAAATTTTTATAATCCACCTCAATATCTTCGATTATATATTTTAATCGGAGATTTTTTTATTAAAAAACCAATAATATCTTACTTAAGAATTTTTTTTTTGTAATTTAGTACCAAACTTGATTTTGATAGATAAACACCATAGACGTGAAAATTCATATTTCTATATACATTCAAACAATAATAATTTCAGTCGCATTTTTATTTGCTAATGATATTTCCGCACAATCCAAAGCAAAAAAATTTATTGACCCCCGCGAAGCAAAAGAGCATTTCTCCCATCATAATTTTATAGCAGCTATTCCCGTTTATAAACAGCTTTTAAAAGAAGATCCTACAAATATTGAATACAATCATAATTTGGGTTTATGTTATTTGTATACTAACATTAATAAAGCGCTTGCAATTCCTTACTTGGAAACAGCAAGCAAACAAAATAAAATTGAGAAACAAATATTTTTTGATTTAGGCCTTGCATATCAATATGCAAGCCGATTTGATGACGCTATTAAATCGTATGATAAATTTAAAATAGGGCTTCCGATAAAAGAACTGGAGAAAGTAGAACATCAAATTGAAACCTGTGAAAATGGCAAAGAATATGTAAAACATCCGGTAGATGTTACATTCCAAAATTTAGGCAAAGAAATTAATTCTGAATTTCCAGATTATTACCCTTTTGTTCCTGCCGATGAGTCCTTTGTTGTATTTACGTCCCGAAGGAAGGATAATATAGGAGGCCAAGTAGAAGTAGACGGTTATTATTCATCCGATATTTATATTTCAATTCCTCAAAATGATATTTGGACCAAACCCAAGAATATGGGTGGTACAGTTAACACCCGTTATGATGAGCAAGCAGTAAGCCTTACACCCGACGGGCAAACCATGATCATGTACATTGATCATATTGATAGTTTGGGAAACATCTATTCGTCAATGAATAAAGCAGGCACATTTCAACGAATGAGAAAATTAAATAGTAATGTGAATTCCGATTTTGAAACTTCAGGTTCTATCAATCGTGATGGGAATGTTATATTTTTTGCTAGTAAACGTGATGGGGGATTGGGCGAGACCGATATTTATATGTCGCGTAAATTACCTAATGGTTTATGGGCGATAGCACAAAACTTGGGTAAAACAATAAACACCAGTTATAAGGAAGATTTTCCAGAAATAGCGCCGGATGGAAAGACACTTTATTTTTCATCTCAAGGACATAATGGAATGGGAGATTTCGATTTATTTAAATCGACCTGGAACGAAGAAGAAAATACATGGACCACCCCCCAAAATCTTGGTTATCCTATTAACTCTGCCGGCGATGATCGATGCATTTCTTTTACAAAAGATAACCGTGTAGCCTATATCTCCGCTGTACGTGATGGCGGTTTTGGCGACTTGGATATTTATCGCGTTAAATTCAATGATGCTGAAGATAAATATACTGTTCTGCTAGGCATAGTAAATACAACAGATAGCTTAAAACCAACAGCTCCAATAGTTATAACTGTAGAAGATCTGCAAAATAAAAATATTGACCCATATCTGTATAGTCCTAATGATAAAAACGGAAAATTTATCATGGCATTAGTTCCCAGTAAATATAAAATAACCATCGAAACACCCGGATATAAAACATTTACAGATGTATTTTTTATTTTTGATATTGGAACAGGACAAAATGAAAGTAAAAAAACATTTATTCTCCAAAAGTGATTTTTGTTTTTGCTGATTCAATAATTTTTAATTAATGATTTTTAATTTCCTATTCCTTAATGATCCAGCCTAACCTGACCCGCCCGATTGCATTTTTTGATTTGGAGACTACCGGAGTAAATGTAGCATCAGATCGGATCGTAGAGCTTTCCATTTTAAAAATATTGCCTGATGGAACAAAAGAAGTTAAAACGAAACGAATAAATCCCACCATTCCAATTCCAAAACAATCGTCGGAAATTCATGGTATCTATGATCATGACATAGCCAATGAACCAACATTTAAAGTTATTGCAAAAAGCCTTGCTGAATTTTTGAAAGATTGCGACCTGGCAGGATATAATTCCAACAAATTTGATATTCCTATTTTAGTTGAAGAATTTTTGCGTGCTGAAATTGATTTTGATTTAAAAGGAAGGCGCTTT
>JBBSPS010000047.1:0-20112 GCA_038258655.1 Bacteroidia bacterium | reverse complement strand
TTTTTTTAATATCATCATCATCGCCATCATAACTCCATACTACAGTCACTTTTGTACCTTGATTTTGCATATCAACTATTTTTAGTAGCACTTGTTTTATAGATATTACGGAGGATGAACTTAAATAATATAAATTAAAACATATTTTAAAAGAGGAAGGCTTGGTGGATTTATATTCTTCTAACCATTCAATAACAGGACTATAAAATTCTTTGCCATCTTCCGGAAATGATTTGCCTTCAATTAAAAAAACACCATTGATCGGATCCAACACAATGTGTGGGGTATTACTAGTTTCTGTTAATTCTAATCGTTTCATATTATCCTCGAACTTTTGATTGTAGTGAAAACAATGAATATTCTTTATTTAGCGTGTCGAAATCGAAATCAATATTGTTTTGTGATTTTAACGCAATCGTTAAAAATCCTAATCCAGCTCCTCCTTTTACGGAAAGTTCGCCATTTGAAAGCACATCGAGGTAACGTTTTTTTAAATCGGAATCATTTAATGATTTAATTGTATTCAATCGTTTATTCAGATTTTCCGCAGCTTTATTGGTAATAATGTTGCCGGAAAAAACAGTATAATCGTTATTGGATTTACCTATTATAAAATAAGTCATTTGATAGCCATTGTTATCTTTTTCGCCGTGAAGGCAAATATTTTGAAGTGTTTCAATAACAATATTAAAAATCTTTTTTATAGCGCTTTTGCTAACACCTAAATGCTCCATTTGGGTTTCTACTATGGAGGAAATTGTATTGACTTTATCCTGACTCAACTCACCGATATGAGACACTATTATTTTTTTATCCCCACTATTATAAGCAGCTTTAATGCCCTTTACTTTGGTAGTAAAAATGATTTCTTCAACAGAACCGGTCTTGTTTAAATCCATAAATAATAATGCTTAAGCCAAAAATAACAGTTATTTACTCAAAATTTATTCAATTATAAGAATTTTAATTAAATGTTGCTACAAATAAGTATACTTTTTATAAAAAGTAGGCCTAAAGGTAATCACTTATTGTTACGTGAGCGCAAAATAGTTGTAATATCATTCAGGGTGTAACCCTTTGCTGTCAATAGAATAAGATAATGGAACAATAGGTCAGCTGCTTCATTTTTGAATAGTTCAGCATCATTATCTTTCGCCTCAATTACCAGTTCTACTGCTTCTTCACCCACTTTTTGAGCTATTTTATTGATTCCTTTGGCAAAAAGAGAGGAAGTGTATGATTTATCGGAAGGATTATTCTTCTTTTCAAGAATTATCTGCTCCAATTGATGCAAAAAATCAGAGGAAGTGCTTTTTTCATTAAAGCAGGTATCAGCGCCGGTATGACAAACAGGGCCTAACGGTGTGGCTTTTATTAATAAAGTATCATTATCGCAATCGATTAATATATCAGTTACATTTAAAAAATTGCCACTTTCTTCGCCTTTTGTCCATAAGCGCTTTTTAGAACGTGAAAAAAATGTTACACGTTTTTCCTTTTGGGTTTTTTCAAATGCTTCGGCATTCATGAATCCAAGCATTAAAACTACATTGGTGTTATTATCCTGAATAATTACAGGGATTAAACCATCTGGTGATTTTGTGAAATCTATTTTCATAATACTAAATTCTAACTTCTATATTTTGCTTTTTTAAATATTGTTTTAGTTCTGGTATTGCAATTTCTTTATAGTGGAAAATACTTGCGGCTAGTGCAGCATCTGCTTTTCCATCATTGAATACAGAAATAAAATGTTCCATCGTTCCTGCGCCACCACTTGCAATAACCGGCACATGTACAGCTTCCGAAATTATTTTTGTGATATCAAGTGCAAACCCATTTTTGGTTCCATCATTATTCATCGAAGTTAATAATATTTCGCCTGCACCAAGCTCAACAGCTTGTTTGGCCCAATCAATTGTTTTAACATCTGTTTTAATTCTTCCACCATTCAGATAAACAAACCAATCTCCTTCTTCAAATTTTGTATCAATTGCTAATACCACACACTGACTTCCAAATTGATCCGCTAATTCTTTTATTAATTGTGGGGTTTTAACTGCTGATGTATTTATCGAAATTTTATCGGCACCTGCATTCAACAAAACAGAAACATCTTCAACAGAACTAATACCACCACCAACGGTAAATGGAATATTAATGTGTTTGGCAATACGAGTGACTAATTCTGAAAGTGTTTTACGGTTTTCGTTTGTAGCAGTAATATCCAAAAATACTAATTCGTCAGCACCTTGTTGAGCGTAATTAATAGCCAATTCAACAGGATCACCCGCATCACGGATATTCTCAAAGTTGATGCCTTTAACAGTGCGTCCGTCTTTAATATCAAGGCAAGGAATTATTCTTTTAGTCAGCATTTTCGAATTAGAGTTATGATTGACGAATTACGATTTTTTGTGATTCCTTCAACCTTGGGTCTTGTATTTTTGGCTAAATTTATTAATTGCTTTACTGATTTGTTGATTATCTTTCTTAGGAAGGTGTTCAAGTTTTTTAAGTGTGGGTTTACCCTTTCCTTGATACCGTTATCAATACATCTATATATTCATGAATATTTTCTTCTCTTTCTTCAATTGTTTTTAAGTTGATGCCTACCGTTTTTTTTGTGGTACTTCTCATCGGTAATATAGCTTATACCTTTCATTCATTATTGTTTCTAATTGTTTCTATTTGATGGCTTACAAAGTTAGCGATTTTTTTAATTCGTATTTTACTTATGAATTGGTATCGGTATTAAATAATTTTAACCAGCATATTTCCTTATTTTTGCGATAATTAATTTTATACAAAATGAAAAATCTAATTAATCCGGCTTATTTAAGTGAAGAAAAAATAAATGAGTTGCGTCAGCAGTTTCAAACTGCTGCGCCATGTAAGCATGTAGCTTTACCGGATTTCCTTTTGAATGATGTGGCAAATACGCTTTACGAAAACTTTCCGAAACTGGAAACGCTAAATGTAAAACGAAAAAGTATCAATGAAAATAAATCGGAAGAATATCATCTAGATAGATACCATGCACAATTTAATGAGTTACGTGATTTTTTGAATTCACCTGAAATGTATGAGTGGATAAGCAAAATCACGGGCCTTGAAGGTTTAAGTTCTACGTATGATGCATTAGGTTCGGGTATTCATCAAGGCGGACCGGGAAGTTTTGTTGATATTCATGTGGACATCAATATGAATCCTGCTGCAAAACTGCATAGGCGAATAAACCTGCTGATCTATTTGAACAAAAACTGGAAAGATGAATATGGCGGCGCTTTGGAATTGTGGGATAAAGGAGTAAAAAATTGTATCTCTAAAGTGATGCCCTATTTTAACCAAGCTGCAATTATGGTTACGGATGAAACTTCCTATCATGGTTATTCAAAAATTAATATTCCTGATAACGAAAGTCGTAAATCATTTTACATCTATTATTATACTCCTGCGGGTAAAGATTTTGTTTACCGCGATTCACGTTTCAAAACCCGACCTGATGAAAGCATGACCAAAACTGCTATTACAGAAGTAAAAGAAACATTGAAAATAAATATCAAACGTTTTTTAAAAGCGATTGGTATTACATCGTTGGATTTTCAGGATAAGAATAAGAAATAGTAATGAGATTTGCTTGAAAAAAACACAAGCTCGTCAGATAAAAAAAGAATAGAAAATAGGTTTGAAGAAGAAATAATTTCTAAACTTGAAAAATATACGAAGACAGAGGCAACAAGAGAAAAATAATAGGCAGGACGGTGTAAGTATAGACATTTTAACAATCAACGAACATTAAAACATGCAATTACTAAAAAATTATCTAGATCCCTTATGAAATTAAAAATTAATTTTTATGAGTAAAGATATTACTCCACAATCAAACGATATAATATTTTATTCATCACCTGATGGTGATGTAAGAGTGGAAGTGTTTTTTCAGGAAGAAACATTTTGGCTTACGCAAAAGCGCATGTCGGAGCTATTTTCGGTGGAGGTCCCAGCCATTAGTAAACATTTAAAAAATATTTTTGAAAGTAGCGAATTAGTGGAAGCTTCAGTTGTTTCCAAATTGGAAACAACTGCCACAGATGGTAAAAACTACCTTACTACCTTTTATAATTTAGATGCTGTAATAGCAGTTGGCTACCGAGTAAACAGTTTTCAGGCAACACAATTCCGGATTTGGGCAACCAAAACATTAAGGGAATTTATAATCAAAGGTTTTGTATTGGATGATGAACGATTGAAACAAGGCAAACGTTTTGGTAAAGATTATTTTGACGAATTATTGGAACGTATTCGGGAGATACGTGCAAGTGAAAGACGTTTTTATTTAAAAATTACTGACATCTACGAACAATGTAGTATCGACTATAAGCAGGATGCGGAAATAACAGAAACATTTTTTAAGACCGTTCAAAATAAATTACATTGGGCAATAACCGGCAAAACCGCTGCGCAAATAATTTCGGAACGAGTAAGTTCAACAAAACCTAATATGGGTTTGCAAACATGGAAGAACGCACCTAAAGGGAAAATTTTAAAGACAGACATTTCAGTTGCTAAAAATTATTTGATTGAAAAGGAAATAAAAGAACTGGAACGAGTTGTAACAATGTATTTGGATTATGCAGAAAATCAGGCCGCAAGACAAATACCAATGAAAATGACGGAATGGATATCAAAACTAGATGCCTTCTTGCAATTCAATGAGTATCAAATTTTAAAAGACGCAGGGAAAGTAAAGCATGAAGTGGCGAAACGATTAGCTGAAAAAGAATATGAAAAATTTAGAGTAACTCAAGACAAAAATTTTGAAAGTGATTTTGAAAAAGAAGCAAAGAAAATTTCAGATAAGAAAAAGAAAAAATAGTGCGCTAACATGGAATTACTAAAAAATAAAATAATTTGGATCACCGGTGCATCATCAGGTATTGGTGAGGCATTGACGTATGCCTGTGCGAATGAAGGTGCGCAATTAATTATTTCTGCAAGAAGAGAAGAGGAATTAAAACGTGTTGCTGCTAATTGTAAAGCAGACATTAAAAATATTTTTATACTTCCCCTTGACTTAGAAAACACATCTGCTATTGAAGAAAAAGTAAATCAGGTGATTCAAAAATTCGGACGTATTGATGTATTGATAAACAACAGCGGAATTGGACATCGTACAAAAGCAGTGAATACATCAACAGAAATTGATAGAAAAATAATGGAGATTAATTTTTTTGGAACTGTTAATCTTACCAAAGCTGTTGCGAGACAAATGCAAAAGCAAAAAAGTGGGAAATTAGCTGTTGTTAGCAGCATCATGGGTAAATATGGGTTGCCGCTTTACAGTACTTATTCCGCTTCAAAACATGCCTTGTATGGTTACTTCGAATCATTGCGCCAGGAATTACACAAGGATAATATAAAAGTATTGATCGTAGCTCCTGGCTTTATTAATACGGATGTAAGCACAAAATTGTTAAGAGAAGACGGAAGCGCTTACGGAGTAAAAAGTGAAGCACAGGAAAAAGGAATGTCAGCACAAGATTGTGCGAAAGGAATTGTAAAAGCCTTGAAAAGCAACCGAAATCATAAATACGTTGGCAAGTACGAAATATTTTCAGTGTACGTAAAACAATTTCTCCCGAGGCTGTTTTATAAGTTAATGCGTAAGATGACAAAAGAATAATATTTTGTTTTAAGCTATTTTTTGATTTACTTTATATAAAAATAAGAAACACTTATTTTTAATTCATTTTAAAATCTTTGATCCAATGAAAAATTTTTTACCATTTATCTATATTTTTTTTTCAGTTACTTTTTTAAACGCGCAAACATTACCGGCAACATATAAACAAACATCAATTGTTTCTAATTTAGTGTACCCTGCAGATTTTGACTGGACCCCTGATGGACGTTACCTGGTTACACAAAAAGGAGGTAATGTATTTCCTGCCACTAATGCCTTAATCAAAATATATAGCTCAGCCGGAGTGCTGATAGGAACTTTTTATGACCTTACAGATTCTGTTGATGCTGATTTTGAGCGTGGTTTATTAGGGATCGCTGTTGACCCTGATTTTACCACAAACCATTATATATATGCTTATTATGATTATCGTAATCCTGCCCAAACAAAACTTGCCATACGAGTAGTGCGTTTTACCGAAGCAGGCAACGTAGGAACAAATCCCACACTTATCTTGAATATTCAATATGCTACATCAGTCGGTACTTATGCAGGTAATCATTTTGGTGGAATTATTCGTTTCAGGTCATCAGACCCCAAAAAAATATATATTCAATTGGGGGACTTAGCATACAATCAAACAAATGCAACATTGAATTATGCTAATAAATTAAATAAACCTTATGGTAAAATTTTACGCATCAATTCGGATGGCACCATTCCAACCAGTAATCCTTATTATGATGATGGCAACCCTGCAACAGGCAATGATGATCGTATATGGACATATGGACACAGGAATAGTTTTGGCATGTGTTTTAATCCGGTAACAGATAGCATGTATTCATCAGAGAATGGTTTAGATACTTGGGATGAATTCAATATTATTCACAAAGGTGCAAACTATGGTTGGGCAACCTGCGAAGGGAATTATTTGAACAGTTCTACTACAACATTATGTAATAATCCGGCCTTTGTAAACCCTATTGCCACATGGGGCGCCCCCTTACCGGGAGTAACAGGTTGCTTATTTTATTCGGGTACTGTAATGCCCGAATTCAATAATCATATTTTAGCTGCAGATAATGATTATGGAATTATTTATGATTTTAAAATGGGAAACGCTCCCGCTTATGATATAGTAACAAGTAAAGTTAATTTTGCAGATATTACTACATCTGGAGGATTGACAACTATGCGGCAAGGACAGACTGATGGTTGTATTTACGCCATGAAAGGAGGATACACCACAGCAGGTGCTATATATAAAATTTGTCATGCAAGCAGTGTTGGGGTTACTGTAAATGATCAACAGGAAAATATTGTTGGACAAAATTACCCTAATCCCTCAAATGGTGAAACACAAATTGATTACAGCGTAGCACAAACATCAAACGTTACAATACAATTGTACGATGTTACGGGCCGTAAAATAAAAACCATTTTAAACGATAAAGTACAGGCCGGTAAACATACAGCATATATGAATGGGACGTCTATATTTGCCGATGGAAGTTATTTTTACAAAATGGAAGTAGAACAAAATAATAAGATTATTTATTCGGAGACTAAACGCATGTTGATTGTAAAGTAGGGAAATGAGTTTTAAAAACATGCTGTTTTTAAACGCTTCTAAAATTAATTGTTAACAATAAGTTTTAAGGAGCGCTTATAACTCTTGCATTGCATTATACAAATATAAACCCCAGAAGATAATCCAGAAGTGTTTATCATAACACTCTGGTTTCCTTTTTGAAATGTGTCGTCGGTAACTATTTCCAATTCCTTTCCTGTAATATCTGATAAAATAATTTTAATTTTTTCTGTTTTTTTCAGATTAAAAAAAAGTGAAGTATTTTCTATTGAAGGGTTTGGAAACAATAAAATATTCTGAATAGCAGCGTTAGCTTCACTAATATCAGTTAATGAATTAGGAGTAAGGTATATCCTATATATAGTATCATTAGCGGCACTTGTTCCGAAATTCCCTTGTTGCGCACGTATCCCCCCAAATAAATACCCAATTAATATTTTAGCATTCGGCAGGTTACGTAATTTTATTACGTCATTTGCATAGCATGTTATATTTTGATTTAAAATAAATTTCGAATTCGCTCCAAGTAAACCAGCGAGCTGTGGTGGCAGTACCCGCTCCTCAATAGTTCCGTTGGCATAAGAGGTAAGTGTTGTGATATCATTTATAAATGGTACCAGAGAGTCATATACTATTAACCCAGTTGTTTTATTATAATCATAAAGGCTTATTCCGCCAAAAAAAGTAGTATACATATTTTTTGTTACCGAGTCAAAAACAGGTAATACAGCACATGTATATTGACTCATCACTTGCTGATAGTTTGTGTTTATAGTTGCTCCGGTAGCATCAATTGTAATCGGTTCCTGATAAGGTAGATTTGAAGTTTTTTGAAATACACCACCATAAGCACCAATGGCAAACGAACCATCCGGTTTTACAATGGGTACAGTATTCAAATCTCTTCGGTGAAAATTAGTAGTATCTGTTTGATAAGTATACCCAGATAAAGTAATAGTGGTTCCGTTATCCGTTAAACTGAATTTTTTTATTTTGTTACTATACACTTGTGTAAATGTTGGAACTGGAGGATCAGCATATCGTCCACCAAAATTATGTCCGAACATTAAATAATAATTACTTCCAATTTTTCCAAAATCACCACCACATATTGCAAGATTAGTATCTATAACTTGTCTGATGTAAGGAGCAATGGGTTGAGTATTCATTACTGCGTTTATAATATTATCCACATGAATTGCTGTGAGTGTTGGGAAAGTAATATATCTGTTAAGCGTACTATCATATCCAAAACCTCCTAACATGTATAAATAATTTCCATCTTGTAAATATTCCATATTTGTAGAACGCATGGGGTCAGCAATTTTTAACGGTAACTGATTTAGGTCAGCCTGATAATAAAGCCAGGTAGTTGTGTCAACAACAATTATGGCATTATTTTTATATTCGGAAGGAAAACCATCATTACTATTCAGTCCATGCAATCCATTCGTTCTTCCTCCGATAAACAACCATTTGTCACCCGATTGCGCAAATGCGAACGAATGTAATCCGGGAATAGAAATACCTGTAATAGCTTCTACCTGAATAGTAAATGGAGGC
This sequence comes from Bacteroidia bacterium, assembly GCA_038258655.1. Lineage (GTDB taxonomy): Bacteria > Bacteroidota > Bacteroidia > 2-12-FULL-35-15 > 2-12-FULL-35-15 > 2-12-FULL-35-15. Next base: position 11,269 of record JBBSPS010000047.1, on the reverse strand, counting down.
ATTTGGCCATACTGGGCATTGGCGGAAAGTGTAGCAGCAAATAATAAAATAACAAATATTTTTTTTTTGCTGGTTAGGTACATCAATACATTATTAAATTTTTGTAAGCTCATTTTATTTCCTCATAATCAACATAATCACCTTCATTATCACTAATTTTTTTTTTGTTTGAAGGTGGAATATAATCAACAGTAGTCTCGCCTTCTTTACGCAAAGGTTGCTGATCGTAGTTTGTTGATCTTGCTCTGAATGAATTAACACTGTTCATGATTCGCCAGATAAGCCAAACAATTAATAGGGTATAAAAAACATCTCTCATAATTGATAGTACAAAGTTAAGTTTTTATGCGAATACCTTTTGGGTATAAATCATAATTTTTATAACTTGCAGATATAAAATGAGTAAATAAAATGAGCTTATCAATTGCCCTTTCAGATAAAAATAAACGGTTGATGTTTGCCGGCATCTTGGCTATTACCATAATAGCCTATTCATCCTGTATTAAAGGCGATTTTATCAGAGGATGGGATGACGGCGCTTATCTTTTTGAGAATGATTATCTACATGCATTTAATACGGCAAATCTTAAACATATTTTTACACAGGAGGAGCAGGGTAATTATCACCCGCTTACAATGCTTAGTTATGCAGTAGAGTATAAACTTTTTGGCATAGACAACCCTGTACCTTATCATATTGATAATCTTATACTTCACTTATTAATCACTTCCTTGGTATTTTATTTTATTTTTCTACTTACTAAAAATTATTTTCTGTCGTTTGCTGTGATGCTGCTTTTTGGGGTGCATCCAATACATGTGGAGAGTGTCGCCTGGATATCGGAGCGAAAAGATTTATTGTACACGTTATTTTTTCTGCTTTCGATCATAAATTATATTAAATATACTTCTGAAAATTCACAAAAAAAATATTTACTATACTCACTCGCATTTTTTATAGTTGCGTGTCTATCAAAAGGAATGGCAGTAAGCCTTGCAGGAGTGGTTGTTTTGGTCGACTTTTTTCAAAACCGGAAATTTGATAAAAAAACGATTATAGAAAAAATTCCTTTTTTTGCAATAGCAGTATTTTTTGGTTTGTTAGCCGTGAAAATGCAAGGTAACTCTGTACAACCTGTTATTCCTTATACTCCGTCGGAACGGTTTAGAATTGTAACTTACACAGTGATCGCGTATTTTCAGAAATTGTTGGCCCCTGTTAATTTGTGCGGGTTTTATCCTTATCCGAGTAAGCCCGAGAATAATACAATTGCCTCTTACTTTTGGTTCTTCCCCACAGGTGTTATAGTTATAGCCGCACTTGCAATCTATTCCCTTAAATACACAAAAGTGATATTTTTTTCACTCGGATTTTTTTTGGTAACTATTTTACTTGTATTGCAGATACTTCCTGTTGGTGGCGCTTCTATGGCCGATCGTTACGCTTTTGTGCCATCTATTGGTTTTTTTTTACTGATGGCGTATGGAGCAAAAGTGACCATTGATTTTTTAAAAAGAAATATGCCGGCTGTAACAACTATATTTTATGGGTTGTTGGGAATATATTGTCTTTGGTTCCCTGTAAAAACATTTTCATATTGTAAGGTGTGGGATGGCAGCATTAAATTTTATGCTGATGTATTGGCGAAATATCCTACTTGTTTGTTGATGCATTATAATCGGGGAAACGAGTTGTACAAGCAAAATAAATTTGACGCAGCCTTACCTGATTTTGTTATGAATATGCAATTGGACCCGCTTGATTATAAACCTATGCAAATGATAGGTGCCGTATATGTGAAGCAACAAAAATACAGGCAGGCGATCGGTTATTTTAATAGAGTAATGAAAATGAATGATACGATATTTGACGCGTATAACAATCGTGCTACCGCTTACGCGATGCTTGGTATTAATGATTCCGCATTGAGTGATTTTAACAGGGCTTTACAGCTTCGTCCTGAAAATATGGACGCGCAAGGGAACAGGGAATTGCTTTTAAAAAATATGAAAGGTGCTGAAGAAAATAGCATTGACGGGATCACACAAAAAATAACGCATGACCTCCAAAATCCGAAATTATATTTTCAACGTGGATTACAATTATATCAGCAAAAAGAATATGATAAAGCGCTTTCCGATTACAACAGTGCAATACAATTGGACTCCAAATACAAGGATGCACTTTACTATCGTGCTATTATTTATGACATGCGGAATCAAAGTAAAGAAGCTATAACGGACTACTCCAAAATTATTTCTCTTGATCCTAAATATGAAGGGGCGTATAATAACCGAGGTATAGAATATGGAAAGGCGGGGAAATTAGATATGGCATTAAAAGATTTTGAAACTATTCAAACTTTAAATCCTACCAATAAAGATGCTATTTATAATATAGGTTTTACCTATCATCTTCTTCGACAGGATGATAAAGCTTGTGAGTATATTCACAAAGCAGCAGAAATGGGGCATGAACAAGCAAAGCTTGCGCTTAATGATATGTGTAAGGGAAAATAGATAATTAGAATTTAGACCGTGTCCGGCGTCTGTATGGAACTTTATACGCCACAGTGATATTGATGAACATATACGCGTCTTTGTGATTAGAGTGTCCACGCACTTGCCCCGGAGCGGTTTGATCATAACCGTTAGGATTAGAATTACCTCCTAGTTCGATAGGATAATGAGCAAGAGAAGGGTCAGCTAAATAAGCAGCCATTGGGCCGTGTGCAGCTTTTATTGCATTATTATCATAATATACACCGCTTACATCATCAATATAATCAGTAAATGTTTTGCGGATACCAATTTCAAATCCAACACTCCAATCCTTATTTATCGCATCTTTTATTCCAATACCGTAGGGAATACATACACTTACACGTGAATATTTTTTTGGCCCTCCAGGCAAGCCTTGTCCTTCAGTGCCTAAAGGCTGCAAGCTAACCCAACGCCTCTGGTATTGAGCTTTAGGATTAAAATAGAACCCTCCAAATCCGCCAAATAAGTAGGCTTGAAGATCAAAGCTTTTCATACCCTTTGCATTTTTAATTTTATATAAATGACCTTGTTGTTCCTTGGTAAGATAAAGCTCCAATTGAGCGGAAAGTTCAAATATATTTGCACGAAAACTTAAGTTACGGTTTTGGCGATAAAGTTCCTTGGTTAATTTATCAGCGCCACTTACCAATTCATAATATAAGCCACCTTTTACAGCCATGCGTTTATTAAATTTGTATCTCATTCCAAATGCAGCTGAAGGTCGTGTCTGGGAAAATTCAAGGTCTCTCACAAAAAAAGTACCTACTTGATTTGCACCGCCAAGTTCTCCTAAGAAATTAGCTGCTCCAATTCCAATTATCCATTCTTTCCGTGGTTTCTTTTTTCCGGTAGTAAAACCACCCCTCTTTTTCCCATGGTTACGACTATGCATTGACTGCGCAGATGCCAGTATGGGAAGTGTTATAATTAAAAAAAGTAGTAGGGTTTTTCGCATGCTTAGGATTTATTTTGCTAAAAAGTGATGTAAAAGTATGAAAAAAAATTATAGGTATGTAATTCGGTGAATTTTTTATTATTAAATAGAGCTATAAATCATATAGATATTGAAAAAGCGATAGTTTTTACGCACCTTGTTTTTTCTCCCGATATCAGCCTTTCTTCTAATATTATAGATTTTAACTCATTGTTTTCAAATACTTCTTCAACGGATCTTATAATACCTGCCGGTACATCATTTTGAATTAGATCATTCATTAGTTTAGTCGAATTATATTTATTAACGAGCGGTTTAAGAAGCTCCAATAGTTCAATCCTGTTTTTGATCCTGTTGGTATTATTGATAAATTTAGGGTCGGCAGAAATTTTTGGCGCATTCAAAATTAAACACAATTTTTCAAACTGTTTGTCATTTCCTATTGCAAGCACTATTTGTTTATTATCAGCTGTAGTAACTACTTCGCCATAAGGCGCGATATTGGGGTGAAGGGAACCAAGGGGTTGAGGATTGTGTTTTGCCATTAGCCAGTTACTCGCTTGGTTGGCGAGAGATGTAATAGCTGTATCAAACAATGATACGGATACTTTTGAACCTTTTTCGGTTTTTAATTTTTTAATAAGTGCAATTAAAATGGCTTCTTTTAATTGATGTGCGGCCAACACATCAATGAGTGCTACCGGCATTTTTAGGGGATGATTTTTAACCGAACTATTCATATACATGAAACCAGTTTCGGCTTGCAGCACTATATCATAAGCTGTACGTGAACTGTCTCCATCAAAACCTGTTATTTGCGCATATATTAGTGTTGGATTTATTTTTTTTAAAGTTTTATAATCCATTCCTAATTTTACATCATCACCCCGTTTATAATTTGAAATTACTATATCCGCGTTTTTGATCATCTCATATACTTGCTGCTTTTCAATGTCATTGGATAGGTCAATAAGTAGGCTTTTCTTGTTCCAATTTACTGATGCATAATATGCCGAAATATCGGAATCTTTATTTTCCGATGCTAATTTCCAGCTACGTGTAACATCTCCATTGGTTAATTTATTTTCAATTTTAATTACGTCAGCTCCTAACTCCGAAAAAAACATACCAACAGCCGGGCCCGCTAAAACACTAGCTAATTCAACTACTTTAAGATCCTTAAAAAAAGTATTCATTGTTTAATAAGAGTAAGAATTATAAAAAAAGCTTTTTTTAATATGGAGCTTTTAATACTTTATTTGCTTAACTACTATTCTGATTTAATTATTCAATTTTACATAAAATAAAGCTTTGTCTCCAATATATTCATCCTCTTCGCTGATCTTTGGAACAAACAAACAAATACTTTTTACCTGTTTTTTCAAGGTGAATGTTTCTTTGTCAAAATTCCATATTTCCCTTGTTCTTATGGCTGAGATATTTTCTGCATTGATAGTTGACAAGCGTGCTTTTACCTCGTCAACGGTATAAACCGAATCAGTAAAAAAATCATACGCTTTCTGCTTCCCACTCATAACAGCATCTACAATGGTATTAAATATTTTTTCCTTGTTAACATTTTTATTTACCTTTTTCCAATCTTCATCAGCCCAACTATCGGGTTTCATTATTGAAGTGTTGGATTCTACTTGTTCAACCCATATCTCGGCTTTTGTTGAATCTGAAGAGTTTGCTTTGTTCTCATTGTTGCAGGCTGAAAATAACCATATTAGAGAAATTCCGGAAATCGAAAAAAATATTTTTTTCATGGTTTTTAATTTAGTCCTGTTATTATTTAATTATAATTCTTTAATAAGCAGGTTGTTTAGGTTTATTCTGCAAAATAGTTTCAATTGCTATCACTACATCATCCGTTAATTTTGGAACTACCTCTAACGCCAATAAATTATCTTTCAATTGCTCCACCTTTGAAGCACCTGTAATTACACTGCTTACATTCTTATTCTTTAAGCACCATGCCAATGCTAAACGAGGTAAATTAGTATTCAGATCATGTGCCAATGTTGAAAGTTTTCTTGCTTTTTGAATATTATTTTTCGCTTCTTCACTAATAACGGTCGCTTCTTTCAACCATTCCATATTTGGTAATTGAATGCGTGTATCTTTTGGAATTTCAGTATTGTACTTTCCTGTTAATACTCCCGATGCTAATGGCGACCATATAGTTGTTCCCAATCCGATCTCAGTATATAATTTTGAATATTCAACTTCAAATCGTTCACGATGAAACATATTATACTCCGGTTGTTCCATTGTTGGTGGAGTTAAATTATATTGACGCGCCACTCCGTATGCTTCCATGATTTCCTGCGCGCTCCATTCACTTGTTCCCCAATATAAAACTTTACCTTGTTGGATCAGGTCATGCATTGCACGAACTGTTTCTTCAATCGGCGTATTTTTGTCAGGACGATGACAATAATATAGATCCAAATAATCAAGCTGTAAACGCTTAAGCGCATTATTACATGCTTCAATAACATGTTTGCGGCTTAAACCCATTTGATTGGGCAATTTTCCACCCCAAAATACTTTGCTCGAAACAATATAAGTAGTTCTGTCCCAATTCATTTTTTTTAGGATGTTACCCATCACCAATTCAGACTTTCCACTTGCATACGCCTCAGCATTATCAAAAAAATTAATTCCATTATCATACGCTACTTTCATACACTCTTCGGCAACATTATCACCGATCTGGTGTGCAAATGTTACCCATGATCCAAATGATAAAGCACTTACTTGCAATCCTGCTTTTCCTAACCTTCTGTATTCCATTTTACAATTTTTTATTTTAATGATTTGTACTCGGAATAGGTAAACTATCGAACCAAATTAATACCCACTTAGCTAAAATTGATAATCTAAAGCACCTTGAAATAAATATATGAACCCAACCATTTTATTAAGCAGGTTGTTTACATTGATTAATCATTTACCTTATCAAACTAATATTTCCTTTTTTAGTTAAGAACGAACAAATGCTGAGCTGGATGCTTTAAAAACACTTTCAGTGCGTTTTGAAACAAATAAAATTCACTGAAAAGCATTACCTTTATTGGCTTTTACTGTAATTTTGTTACGCCAACTTTAAACAACTTCTATTATTCGTTTTTGTAACATTCTTTCTTTTTCTCCCAATGGTAAATATTATTTTTTTGCCATATTTTAATACTGTTGGGAGTTATTAAAAATCAAATATTAATTACTTCATCTCAACAATTCTTTTCATTGTTGATTTTCCATCCACTGTTATTTTTACAAAATAAATTCCAGCATCATAGCCCTTTTCTTTTGCGCTGAAAGTGTATTTGTATTCCCCTGCTGCTTGATTAGCATTTACAAGTGTTTCCACTCTTTGTCCAATAGGACTATAAATCTCAACACTTACTAAAGATTTTTTATTTAATGCATAAACAATTGTTGTATTATCGGAATATGGATTGGGATAAATTGTAATTCCTGAAGTATTATATATTTCTTTAGTACCCGAAGTTGCAGGATTAAATGTAAGTGAATCATTAATCCTGATTAATGGTGTTCCGGAACCAAGAGCATTATTCGCTTTATAATTTGATATAGACAAGTGGAATTTAGAAGTTGATGAAATAACATTTTTAACCTGGAATTTAAAATCCGCTATTTTTCCAAATCCATTAACATTATTATGGTCTATGCGGGTTAAGGCACCGTAAGCAGTTGTAGCTAATGCATCAACCTTTCCGATTTTTACTGCATTTGTTCCGGGCGTTCCAAGCCAGCTAGCAGGGAAGGTAACACTTTCGGTTCCCGGTTGAACAAGAGATGCATCATATTTTATTGTAAATGCTATGCCATATAAACTACTTATTTGTGTCGTTGAACTTCCTAACCATATTTCAGCATCTACCCAATCTCCTGCATTAAAAGAACTGCCGGAAGTAACAAAATATATATTTGGAAAAGCTCTTTCATTATTATCATCATTATTAGGTATAGTAATTGCATGAGTTAAACTGAAATTTAAGTTAATTGCTAAAGTGTCATTGCTATCAATTACTCCATCGCCATTGCAATCAACATGATTCATATCCGCACCACTTAGTTCATTTGTTTGCCAATTAGAAACAGTATCTCCTTGCCATGTATTTCCCTTTGTAACTCTTGCTATTCCTGTTTGTCCATAATATATGCCAATAGGTAATAAATCATTGTTATCAACTACCAAATTATTATCCACATCCCCTGGCCATACATAACTTTTTATTGTTGGACGAACCCATACTCCAGAACCATTAGTTCCTCCATAAATACTATCACCCTTTACAGCTAACGAGGTAACGGAAAGATTCGTTAAGCCAGTATTTACTGTAGTCCAATTAACTCCATTATTAGTTGATAAATAAACACCATTTCCATTGGTCGAAGCATAAATATTTGTTCCGCTTATTACGAATGAATAAATTTCAGTTGCTAAACCAATCGCTGTCCACTTAGTTCCATTATTCGTTGATAAATAAGCTCCGCCACTTTGACTTCCTAAAAAAATAGTTGCTCCATTTATTGCTAATGCACTAATGCCATAACTAATGCCCGTTAAACCATTATTTATTGCAGTCCAATTGTTTCCATTATCAGTAGATAAAAATACGCCGCCATTAGTTCCTGCAAACACATTTGTTCCACTTATAGCTAATGCATTGATAACAGTATTTGTTAAACCATTATTTATTGGAGTCCAATTACTACCATTATTTGTGGATAAACATAAACCGTATTGGGTTCCAACAAAAATGTTGGAACCACTTATAGCCAATGACAGGGCAATGGTATCCTTTAAACCATTCACATCCTTTAAACCTGTGTTTGCTTTAGTCCAACTAGTCCCATTATTAGTAGATAAAAAAACACCAGCGTCAGCTGTTGCAGCAAATATATTTGTCCCACTTTTAGCAAACGCTTTGACACCAGAACTTTTTAATCCATTATTCATGGTAGTCCAATTAGCTCCATTGTCAGCAGATAAAAAGGTGCTATCGGTGGTTCCAGCAAAAATCGATGTTCCATTTGTAGCTAATGACATAACATCTGTATTTATTAATCCATTATTTGTCTCAGCCCAATTACCACCGTTATTTGTAGATAGAGAAACCCCTCCAAAAGTTCCCCCAGAGAAAATATTCACTCCATTTATTGCTAATGATTGAATATGAATATCCCTTAAACCATTATTTACAGGATTCCAATTAGCTCCATTATTAGTAGATAAAAACACGCCACCGCCAAAAGTTCCTGCAAAAATATTTGTTCCACTTATTGCAAATGAGGTTATTTCAAGATTTGTTAAACCAATATTTACAGGAGCCCAATTAGCTCCATTATCAGTAGATAAAAATACGCCGCCATTAGTTCCTGCAAAAATATTTGTTCCATTACCCGCCAATGAAGGAATATAAACCTCAGTTAAACCATTATTTACTTGAGTCCAACTGGCTCCATTGTTGGTTGATAAGAACACTCCTCCTCCAGAAGTTCCCGCAAAAATAGATGTGCCACATATAGCTAATGAACGAATATCTGTATTTGTTAAACCAGTATTAACCGGAGTCCAATTCGTTCCATTATTACTGGATAAATAAACTCCTGCACCTGTACCTGCAAAAACATTTGTTCCACTTACGGCAAATACCCGAACATCTGTATTTGTTAAACCAGTATTAACCGGAGCCCAATTCATTCCATTATTACTAGATAAAAAAACTCCTGCGCCATTACCAGTAGCAGCAAAAATATTTGCTCCGCTTACGGCAAATGCCCGAACATCTGTAGTTGTTAAGCCAGTATTTACCAGAGTCCAATTCGTTCCATTATTGCTAGACAAAAAAACTCCATTATGTGTTCCTGCAAAGGTGTTTGTTCCATTTACAGCAAATGCTTCGATGAATCCACCAATAGGGCCTTTTGTTTGTGTCCATTGGGCATTTGCAATATAACTAATAAATACAAATGCCGTTATAACATATAATTTTTTCATAGTAAATTGATTAAGAAAATCAAATGTACTCCAAATTAAAAGGATAAGGCAATTTTATTAATTCTCGTCCATTTTAGAAAGAACTAGCTTTATAAAATCTTTTTATTCAATACTACTAAATTAGTCATATATAGCCTTGGTAACAATATCTTGATAACTTGCGGTTGCTCCTGAAGCAGGCACTGTATAATCGTATGTTATATTGCATGGCGCAGGTACCGTCCTTACTTGAACTTTGACTGTGGCTGTGCAGCCCGTAGTTATGCTTGTTACCGGTAAAGGTCGCATTTCAATAAATGGAAAATAAAAAGCTCCGATAATGCGGAGCTTTTTGTTTTTTTTGAAAAATCTTGTGCAAAAATGTTAAAAAGTGTACAAAAGTGTAAAAAGTACTCGGAAGGGTTAAACTATCGAACCAAATTAATACTCACTTAGCCAAAATTGAAAACTTAAAGCACCTTGAAATAAATATATGAAACCAAACAAGACATTTTATTAAGCAGCTTAGTTACATTAATTAATCATTTACCGTATCAAATAATATTTCCTTTTTTTAGTTAGTTAGTAAAGGTTATTTATTGTTTTCTTAAACGACTTTTTATTGTTTGATAATAATAAGTTTATCCGTTTTAACGGTTTTATTATTTACAATGACTTGATATGAATAAATACCATTATTCAAATTGGTATTTAAAGTTAGGTTATTGCTATTGGAGTTTAATTTATACTCTTTTATTAGTTTTCCCGTTAAATCATAAATTTTGATTATTCCTTCCCCATTATGTGTGATAAGATATTTAAGCACAATATTACCGTCGCTTGGGTTAGGATAAATATTTATATTTTCGTTTGTACTGAATTTTTCCTGAATACCATTAGCACATGTTATAGTTATTTGTTTAGATGTAGGGCAGCTATTAAAGTCTGTTACCGTAACTGTATAAGTGCCAGTACTTAAATTAGTAGCTGTTGCTGCTGTTTTTCCTGTAGGGTTCCAATTATATTTGTAGGGACTTGTGCTTCCGCTAACAGATACAGTTGCACTCCCATCAAAATTTCCACAAGTTGCATCCATAATGTTAATATTTAAAACAATAGATGGGAGTACCGTAATTTGTATACTGGCACTTCCAGTACAACCAATATTTGTAACCGTAACAGAATAAGTAGTAGTGGTAATTGGTGCGACAGTAATTGATAGATTTGAGGTACCTGTACTCCAATTATATGTTCCTCCCCCTGAAGTAGTGAGTGTAGTACTTGCTCTTGGGCAAATTGAAGTTACTCCTGTTATAGCTACTGTGAGTGGAGTTGGCTGTAAAATAACAACCGAAGCACTTGAAGTGTAGCCACTACTATCGGTGACAGTGCAAGTATAATTTCCTGCACATAAACCGATAGCCTTTGCCGTACTTTGAATAGGAGTTGAATTCCAAGAGTAAGAATATGGTGTCGTACCACCACTTGCAATCACGGAAGCCGTCCCATCACAGAAGCCAAAACAAGATACATTTGTTGAGATTGGAGTAGAAACTACCAATTGTGAGGGCATAATTATATAGCTATTTGCAGCGGTTGCAATAGAGTACGTAAAAACAATTAAAAAAATAATTGTAACTTTTTTCATATGTATTTTATTTGGTTTTTTATAGTCAATAGTTTTCCATCTTGTATTTAAAACAGGTTAAGAATTGTAAATTTTCATATTCGTGCTTAGGCTTAGTATTACTACGTTTGCTTTGCTACAAGTGTTTGTG
>JBBSPS010000046.1:0-20337 GCA_038258655.1 Bacteroidia bacterium | reverse complement strand
TTAACATAACAATTAATATTAGGAATAATGGGGAATTAATTATTTCTTCAAATTGTATTTTTGATGCTCCAGAAAAATTTGCTAATCTTATAGAGATTGATAATGGTAAGGCGTTTATCAATGAAAATGTTAGAATACAAGCCGATTTATTAGTACGTTTTGGTGGTAATTTTACTGTTGGAAGATACAGTTCCATAAATTATAACTCGGAAATACGTTGTGAAGAAAAAATTACAATTGGTGAATATTGTTTAATGTCCTATGACGTATGCATTTATGATACTAACACACATTCCATCGATTCAAATGAACGCAGAGAACGTATACCTTACGGGGCATTAGAAATTAAACGGCCAGGTACGAAACCTGTTAGTATCGGTAATGATGTTTGGATTGGTAAAGGTGCAAGTATATTAAAAGGTACAATTATTGGCGATAAATCAATCATAGGAATCCGGACAATTGTTCCTTCAGGTAATTATGCGGATAATAGTACAATAATATCACACAAACCTATAATATTAAATATATAGAACTGCTCTTTCTTTTCCATGTATAAAAAACTAAAAGGATGGAAAAAAAATATATAAATTTTATAGTGGGAATAATTTAATCCCCAACGTTTAATAGGTTTTTTAAAAGATATTGAAAACCGCAAATAAAAAAAATGCAGTTAGCACCCATTGTTTTATTCGCATATAATCGCCCCTGGCATGTAAAACAAACTTTACAAAGCCTTTCTAATAATGAATTGGCAGCAGACTCGGATTTGTTTATTTATGCTGATGGACCAAAGCTTAATGCAACAGTTGAACAATTGGAGAAAATCAAAAACGTAAGAACTGTAATTCGTGAAAAAAAATGGTGCAAAACAGTAACAATTATTGAATCGGATAATAATAAAGGGCTTGCCGAATCAGTAATTGAAGGCGTTACAAAAACAGTAAATGAAGCTGAAAAAGTGATTGTGCTGGAAGACGATATGATCACATCTCGTTATTATTTAAAATTTATGAATGATGCATTAAATACATACGAGCTGAACAATGATGTAATGTGCATTTCAGGGTATATATATCCTGTAAAAGGAAAACTTCCCGAAACGTATTTTATCAGAGGTGCTGATTGCTGGGGTTGGGCAACATGGAAACGTAGCTGGAATGATTTTGAAAAAGATGGTAAAAAATTATTGGATGATATTGAAAGGAAAGGATTAAGCGCTGAGTTTGATTTCAAGGGCACTTATAAGTATACGCAAATGCTGCGCGAACAGGTGCAAGGAAAAAACAGCTCCTGGGCCATTCGCTGGTATGCCTCTGCATTTTTAAAAAATAGATATTGTTTATATCCGGGAATTTCACTGGTTCAAAATATAGGAATTGATGGCTCAGGGACGCATAGTGGTACTTCAACTAAATGGAATGTCGTTATTGCTTCAGAGCCTATAAAAGTAAAACCAATTCCTGTTACTGAAAATGTTGCAGCAAAAAAACAGATCATCTCTTATTTTAACGAGAGCACTAAAAATGAATCTTTTATTAAAAAAGTGGTTAGAAAAATTTATCGCAAAATTTTTCAGAAACCCATTAAACATGGATGGTTTGGCGATTATAAGACATGGGCTGAAGCAGGAGGAAAATCATCGGGATATGATGGAGCCCATATTCTTGAAAAAGTAAAAAAAGCTGTATTAAAAGTAAAGAACGGCGAAGCACCTTACGAGCGCGATTCGGTTCTATTTGATGAAATACAATTCTCACAACCTTTGTTAGATGCTTTCAAAAATATAGTCACTGAAAATGAAGGGATTTTGCATGTTATTGATTTTGGGGGCTCTTTGGGGAGTTCTTATTTTCAGAATCAGGGATTTTTATCTTATACTAAAGAACTGAAATGGAGCGTTATTGAGCAAAAGCATTTTGTTGATTGCGGTAAACAATTTATTGAAGATGAACAATTGAAGTTTTATTATACGATAGAAGAAGCGTTGAAACATTTGAAACCACAAGTTTTATTATTGTCGAGTGTTATACAATATTTTGAAAAACCGTACGAACTTATTCAAAAATGTATGAGTTATGGTTTTGACTACATTATTATTGACAGGACAGCTTTTATTGAATCAAATTCGGAACGTATCACTGTTCAGGTAGTACCGGAGTTCATATATAATGCTTCCTACCCAGCATGGTTCTTCAATGAACAGAAATTTGTCAATGCTTTTTCTCTTCGCTATAAGCTTGTCAATGAATTTGAAAGTAAATTTGACCCAAGAGAGCAATTAGATGATAAAGTATGGTCTTATCGAAAAGGATTTGTATTTAAAAAGTTATAATGAAATTGAATTTTTGTACTTTATTTAACTCAAATTATCTCTCAAGGGGAATAGTGATGTACGAATCATTGTTAACATATTCTGCAGATTTTCATCTTTATGTTTTTGCTTTTGACGATAAAAGTTATGAATTTTTAAAATCACAAAATTATAAACAGTTAACCGTAGTTTCTTTAAAGGAATTTGAAGATGCTGAATTACTTCGCATAAAATCAAGTCGTTCAGCAGCGGAATATTGCTGGACATGCACATCGTCAACTATTTTATACAGCATACAGAAATTTGGATTGGATAACTGTACCTATCTTGATGCTGACCTGCAATTTTTTTCTGATCCTAAACTATTGTTTGAGGAAATGGGTGATAAATCGGTTTTAATAACTGCACACAGGTATACTCCGGAATATGACCAATCAATAGAAAGCGGAAAATATTGTGTGCAATTTGTTTCCTTTAAAAATGACGACAAGGGAATGAAGGTGTTAAACTGGTGGAGAAATGCTTGTATTGAATGGTGCTATGCACGTGTTGAAGGGGGCAAGTTTGGTGATCAGAAATATCTGGATGACTGGATAACCCGTTTTGAAGGGGTTCATGAATTACAACATTTAGGTGGTGGTGTTGCACCCTGGAATATCCAGCAATATTCTTTTGTGCAGCAGCCAGATAAAATAATAGGAACAGAATTGATATCAGGAAAAAAATTTGATGTTGTATTTTTCCATTTCCACGGGGTAAAGTTTTATAACAAAAATATAGTGTCCTTAAGTGGTCCGTTGTATGCTTTAAATAAAAAAGATAAAACTATTTTTTACAAGCCGTATGTCCGGGAATTGAATCGCATAAAGAAATTAATAAACGGTATTGACAATGCATTTGATCCGAATGGCTCAACCGGTGAAGCACCAATGAAACCAATTGATCTGATACAGATAGTAAAATATTATTTACAGGATTTGAAAAGCTCAATTACAAATATATTCGGGCAAAATTTAAAGAAGAGGATCAAACATCATTATTACTATAAAAACGAAGGCTTTTAATTCTTAAATTTAGTTGATTTTTAAAAATAACAAATGGCTGCTATTATAGATCTGAAAACATTTACTGACAAAAGAGGAAATCTTACTGTTATTGAAAAAGTCATCCCTTTTGATATAAAACGTATTTTTTATATCTATGGAGTGGATAACTCCAAACGAGGAGGGCATCGTCATCATAAAACAATTCAGGCTGCTATTTGCATAAAAGGTTCGTGCTCTATATATAATAACAATGGTACTAAAGAGGAAATATTTGAATTGAATACACCCAATAAATGTTTAATAATTGAACCCGATGATTGGCATACCATGAATAATTTTACCCCTGATGCCATACTCATGGTTTTAGCATCAGAAAATTTTGATGAAAAAGATTACATTTTCGAACCTTATCAAAAATGATCGAATACGAAAACTTAAACAAGCTCAATAAACCTTTTTTTGAGGAGTATGAAAAAGTTTTCAAGGAAACACTTGAAAGCGGCTGGTATATATTGGGAAATAAAGTACATGCATTTGAAAAAGAGTTTGCTGCTTATTGCGGAACAAATCATTGCATTGGTGTAGCAAATGGTTTAGATGCTTTAATACTCGCTCTAAAGGCATTTAATTTTGAAAGTGGAGCAGAAGTAATAGTTCCTTCCAACACCTATATTGCTACTATTTTATCCATTGTTCAGAATGGATTAAAACCCATACTTGTTGAACCCGATATCGCAACGTATAATATAGATGCCAATAAAATTGAAGAGAAAATAACAACGAAAACACGTGCCATCATGGTTGTGCATCTGTATGGAAAGATGTGCGAAATGGGTAAAATAAATGCACTTGCCAAAAAATATAATTTAAAAGTAATTGAAGATTGCGCACAAGCGCATGGCGCAACATATAAAAATATAAAAGCCGGTAATTGGGGTGATTTCGGTTCATTTAGTTTTTATCCGACAAAAAATTTAGGAGCGATTGCTGATGCGGGAGCAGTCACCTGCAATGATGAAAGGCTTTCAGAATCAATTAAAACACTTCGTAACTACGGTTCAAAAGTAAAATACTATAATGAATTGATTGGGTTTAATTCAAGGCTAGATGAAATTCAGGCAGCTTTCCTTTCCGTTAAGTTAAAATACCTTGATAAAATAAATGAGCATAAAAGAATGCTTGCAAACCTGTATATTGCAAATTTAAAAGCTGATTTTATTAAACCTGCTACCCATCCTGATTATTTTGATGTATTTCATATATTTAATATTCGTCATACTAAACGGGACTCATTGAAAGAATATTTATTGAAAAATGATATTAAAACCGAAATTCATTATCCATTGACTCCTAATAAACAAAAAGCAATGAAGGGAATTTTAGATGACCAGGAAACACCGATCGCCGAAATAATTCATCAAACAACTTTGAGTTTACCCATCTCTTACTATCATAATGAAACGGATATTTTTAAAGTTATTGAAGTAATGAATAAATTTTAAATAATGCCTAAAATTTCGATCATTACAATCAATTATAACAATGCTGATGGACTTAAAAAAACCATTGAAAGTGTTGTTTCTCAATCGTTTAGCGATTTTGAATATATTGTAATTGATGGAGCATCCACAGATAATAGTTTGGATATTATAAAAAAATATGCAAGCAAAATTACTCGTTGGGTTTCAGAAAAAGATAATGGTATTTACAATGCTCAAAATAAAGGAATAAGTTTTGCAAAAGGTGAATATTGCTTGTTCCTGAATTCTGGTGATTTTTTATATGATAATAAGGTACTTGAAAAAGTGTTTTCAAAAAATTATACTGAAGATATTATTTATGGAGATATGATCGTGGATTATGGATCCGGGAAAACTGTTTATGGGAAACAGCCGAATAAAATAACCTTTGAATTCCTTATCCATACCACATTGTGGCATCCTGTTTCCTTTATTAAACGAAAGCTGTTTGATAAATATGGTAAGTATAATGAAGAATATAAAATCATTTCGGATTATGAATTTTTTGTAAGAACGATTTTGCTGGAAAATGTTACAACTCGCCACATTCGTTTAGCGATAAGTATTTTTAATACTGCAGGGATTGGTTCAAGCCCTGAACATGAAGCTACGCATCAGCTGGAAAGAAAAATGGTGCAAGAGAAATATTTTAGTAAGGAAAAAATTGAAAGGGTTAAGCTATTTTATACAAATAGAAAAAGAAAACAATTGGCAATTTCAAATTGGTTTAAGAGACATCCTTTCTGGAAAAAAAATGCTATATTTTTTTTGAATTTGACAAAAAAATTGAAACTTTTTTTATAGCATGATATGGATTACAAACAATTGATTACTGATATTTTTAGTTTGAAATTATCATCATTTCGTACCCGATGGTTCAAATTGATAGCTGTCGTTAAGCGAAGGTTTTTGTTTTCAGCCAATAATAATTATAGTAAAGGGAAGAATCTTAAACAAATTCCTATCATAATAAATAATAGAAACCGGGTAACTTATTTATTGCAGTTAATATCCTGGCTTGAGAAAACAGGTTGTACCAATATTTATATTATTGATAATAATTCTTCTTATCCGCCTTTGCTTGATTTTTACTCCAAAACAAAATACCACGTATTCCGATTGAAAGAGAATGTAGGCCATCTTTCTCTTTGGAAAAGTGGTATTATCCGCCAGTTTGAAAACGATTATTATGTTTACACAGATCCTGATGTTTTACCTATTGATGAATGCCCTGCAAATGCTATTGAATTTTTAATGAATAAATTAAATCAATATTCAGAAATTGAGAAGATCGGTTTTGGCTTAAAAATAGATGATCTACCTGATCAGTATTCTGAAAAACAGGAAGTGATAGCCTGGGAAAGTAAATTTTGGAAAAAGGAAGTTGAAAAGGATGTATATGATGCCGCCTTAGATACTACGTTTGCATTGTACAGGCCTTACACAAATGGTACGAAATGGGTACAGAGGGCTTATCGTACCGGTGGGAAATATATTGCAAGGCATTTGCCCTGGTATGAAGACTCAAAAAATGAATCAGAAGAAACATTATTTTATAAAAAAGAAATTAAAAAAGGTTCTTCGCATTGGTTAGAAGGGAAATATAATGTTTAATAAAATATTACGTATAAAAAATAAAATTTTATACTATCTAAATTTTTTTATCGGAAAAATTTTTGACTTTTTAAATCAAATAAAATTAATTAATCGCTTTCCTTTTAAAATTATTTCAACATTTGGAGGCACTTTAAGAATTCAGCATAACTACCCTGTTAATTTTAAAAAAACAGACAGTAATCTGTTTAATGAATGGAAGGAATATGACACATTTCCTTTGGATTTATATTTCGTCAATAATGTAAGAGTAACATATGAAGGCATAGTACTGAAAAAACGTTCCTCTTTCGTTAAAGCAATGTCTCATCCCATATTTAGAAATGAATTTGGATTATTATATAATTATTTTTCTCTTTTTTTTTATAAAAAGAGTACTAAAAACACTAAAAAATATCTGTTAATATATGATCATTGGTCTAGAAATAATTACTACCACTGGATAATTGATTCCGTTTGTCGTTTATATCTTACCAAAAAACATCTTGAATTTGAATACACTTTATTGATATCTGAAAATAGTCCTTCATATATTTTAGAGTCACTAAAAAAATTTAATATTAAAAATATAGAATTTATACCTCCCAACTGTTATTTTCAAATTAAGGATTTATATGTTATGAATTATGCTGCATGGAGTGGGCAGCAACATCCGATTATATTAATGCAGCTGAAAAATTATTTAGTATCTGACTCGGAGTTAGATAAGATTAATATAAGTAAAAAGATATATGTAAGCAGAGCCAATCAAAAATCACGAAGAGTAGATAACGAAAAGCAAGTTGTAGCAATTGTTAAAAAGTATGGTTTTGAAGTTGTTTTTTTTGAAAACATGAGCTTTGAAAATCAGGTTTCATTAATGAGAGATGTAAGGTGTTTAGTAACCAGCCATGGGGCTAATCTTACCAATATATTGTTTATGCCAAAAGACGCTAAAGTATTGGAGTTGATACGTGATAACAAACCGAATTTTTGTTATTGGTCGTTGGCTTCTTCTATCGGTTTGAAATATTATTATCAACTTTGCAGTACTCATAACAAAGATCATTTATTTGTTGATACTAAACAATTAATAAACAATTTGGATACAATTTGTAAAGTATGAAGGAGATTTTGATAAGCATATGTATCCCTGCGTATAATGGTGCTGAGTATATTTCCCAGTGCATAGATTCTGTATGCGCACAAAATTATAAAAATACCGAAATTATTATTTGTGACGATTGTTCGGTTGACAGTACCATTGAAATAGTAAAAGCTAAAATGGTTGGAGAACCTCGTATCCAACTTTTTATTAATGAAAAAAACCTTGGCCTGGTAAGTAACTGGAACAAATGTATTGAATTAGCAAAAGGAGAGTGGATAAAATTTGTGTTCCAGGATGATTATATTGATTCGGATTGTATTGAAAAAATGCTTGATGGTGCTAATGGAGATAGCCTGGTAGCATGTAAGCGATCTTTTTTGTTGGATAGTAATGCCGATGATAAAACGAAAAATTATTATCAAAATGAGGTTGTTACTTTTGATAAATTAGGAATTCCTTCGGAAAGAACTTTTATACTCCCTGAAGTGATCAGTCAAATGGCTGCAGAGAATATTTGCATGAATTTTATCGGTGAACCAACATCCATTATGTTTAAAAGGTCCGTTATAGATAAGCTCGGTTTATTCAACAGCAATTTGGCTCAAATTTGCGACCTGGAATATTTCCTGAGGATAGCTACAAATTATGGCGTTAGATATATTCCTGAATCATTGACAAGATTTCGGATACATGCTTTGTCAACTACGTCATCTAATTTAAATGATAAAATGTATACCCTCTCTAATATAGATCCCATTGCAATGGTGCGTCAACTTCTTTATGGTGAACAGTATTTGAAATTTAGGAACGTAATTACAAATAACAATAAAATAAGATTGAAAAATTTCTTTGCGGTACGTGTTTACGAAGCATATAAAATAGCAGCATTGGCAGGGTCACAGTCAAAAGAGATGGATAAATTCAATTCAATTGCAAAAATATATCCGGAGATCAATGCTTTTAAATACCCCGGACTAAATACGAAACTGTTATATAAATTAGTAAAACTGCGTAGGAAATTACGATCAATATTCAACGGATGAAATTTTCAATAATAATTCCTTCTTATAATCAAGATCAATTCATTGATCAGACTTTTGAAAATATTAAGATTTTGAAGGAGCGCGCAAATGTCGAAAATATTCTTATCGAAGTGCTTTTGTTCGACAGTTGTTCAAATGAAAAAGTTCAAAGAAGTATAAAAAAATATGAACCTATTTTTGATTTTTTTGAAATAAAAAAAGATAATGGACAATATCACGCGATCAATAAGGGAATGGCGAAAGTTACTGGAGACTATTGGACATGGCTGAATACAGATGACCTAATTGATGTAGAAGGTTTTTTAAAATTGGCCGCTGTTCTAAAAAATAATCCTTCGATAGAATATATTTATGGTGGGATACGACATATTGATAAACATGGAGATTTTATTAGAGATGTGGCAACAAAAAATATATCTCTAAATAGTTTAGTAAATATTAATCCTGGAATATATCAACCGGGATCATTTATGAAAAGAAGTTTTACAAATAAAATTGGCGTATTAGAAAAATACAATTGCTGTTTTGATTATGAATACATTTTGAGAATACTCAAAAATTATGGAGAAGTTTATGTATGTAATTTTATTGTTTCCAGTTTTCGTATTCATGAAACATCGAAAACGGGAAGTATTATTCCTGTTTTTGTGAGGGAGCAATTAGAGATCAGCAAAAAATATGGTCGTAAAATTTTATCAAAACATACACTCATTGCTAATTTGCGTTTATTAAAACATCATTTTTTTAAATAAAATAATGAAACTGTTGTTGCTTTCGGATATTAATTCACCCCATACTCAAAAATGGGCGATTGAGCTTGCTAAAAAAGGCTTGCAGGTAGCTGTTTTTAGTATATCGCAGCCGGTAGCTGACTGGTATTCGGAACACAACATCCAACTGCTTGATTCATTATCTAGATCCCATTTATCAAAAATGGGATATATAAAATTATTACCCAAATTAAAAACCGCAATAACCCAATTTAAACCAGACCTTATTCATGCTCATTATGCTACCAGCTATGGTTTGCTTGGGGCTTTGTGTAAAGCTCACCCTTTTGTTATTTCAGTATGGGGAAGTGATGTGATGGAATTTCCTAACAAAAGTTGGTTACATAAAAAGATCGTTAAATATAATTTAAGTAAGGCGGATAGCGTTTGGGCAACAAGCGAGATGCTTGTTATGGCGTTAAAGAAATTATGTAATAAAAATATTCATAAAATTCCTTTTGGTATTGATACAAATTATTTTAAACCCACCAATGTAAAAGGAATTTTTGAATCTTCGGATATCGTTATTGGTACTGTAAAATCACTGGAAAAGATTTATGGGATCGATATACTTCTTAATGCTTTTAAAAAAATTTCAGGGAACAACCCCTCTTTGCCATTAAAATTGATCATTGTAGGAGGGGGAAGTAAAGATGAAGAGTACAAAACACTGGCAAAAAAATTAGACATTGCAGATAAAACTTTTTTTACTGGCAAGATCGAGTATGCAAAGGTGACAAAATATCACAATATGATTGATATATTTATAAATGTTTCCCGTGATGAAAGTTTTGGTGTATCTGTATTGGAATCGTCTGCCTGTGAGAAACCTGTTATAGTTAGTAATGTAGGAGGTTTGAAAGAAGTAGTGAAGAATGGAGACACAGGTTTTTTAATAGAAATTAACAATGTTGATAATTTGGTATCTGCAATTGAAAAGCTGGTTAATAATAAAGACCTACGAGAAGAGATGGGAAGAAAAGGGCGTGTATGGGTGCAACAAAAGTTTGATTTGAATAATAATGTAGATGAAGCTGTAACGATTTATAAACAACTTTTAGCAAAGAATTAATTTGAAACTTCTAATTCTCACACAATACTTTCCTCCGGAAACAGGGGCACCCCAAAACCGTTTGTATGAGCTTGCCGTTCGCTTACAACAAAAAAGTGCGGAAGTAACTATCCTTACAGCAATGCCCAATTACCCGCAAATGGAAGTGCATGCCGCCTATAAAGGAAAATTTTACCATTATGAAGAAATGGATGGATTGCAGGTACATCGCTCTTGGATATACGTAAGTAAGAGCAAAGGAATTTTTAAACGATTATTGAATTATTTTTCATTTGTAAAATCATCCTTCTGGATAGGTTTATTTAAATTGGGTAGGTTCGATTATATACTATGTGAAAGCCCCCCATTATTTTTAGGGATAACAGCCTTCTTACTAAAAAAAATCAAAGGTGCTAAACTGATATTCAATGTATCTGATCTGTGGCCTGAAAGCGCTGAAAAATTAGGATTGGTAACCAATAAATTTTTTCTTAAGTCAGCAACAAGGCTTGAAGAATTTTTATATCGAAAATCATATCTTATAACCGGGCAAACACAAGGTATAGTAAAAAATATTTCGGAACGATTTTCCAACAAAAAAGTGTATTGGGTGCCCAATGGTGTTGATTTGAATTACTATAATTTAGGATCTGAGAAGAGTAATTGGAGGCCTAATAATAATTTTAATGAAGATGATTTTATTTTGTTATATGCGGGTATTATTGGTTATGCACAAGGATTGGAAGTTATAATCAAAGCTGCAAAAAAGTTAAAAGAGTATTCTAAAATAAAATTTGTGTTGTTAGGTAGCGGCCCTGAAAAAGAAAGATTGCAAAAAATGCAACAGGAATTAAAAGTTGATACTATTTTCTTTTTTGATGCTGTTACAAAAAAAGAAATTCCTAAAATAATTTCTGCTATTGATGTAGCAGTTATTCCATTAAAAAGATTGAATTTATTTAAAGGCGCTATTCCATCAAAAATATTTGAAAATTTAGCAATGAAAAAACCTATATTGTTGGGAGTAGAAGGTGAGGCAAAAGAATTATTTATTGACGAAGGTAATTGCGGATTGGCTTTTATACCGGAAGACTCGAACGATTTAGCTGAAAAAGCACTAAAATTGTACAACAATAGAGATACCTTAAAACAGTTAGGCGAAAATGGGTTTAAATACGTAGAGCAAAAATTTACACGTGATAAAATTGCCGATGAATTTTGGAATTTTATTAATGAAAATAAATAATTAAAAATTTTGACTAGACAACAATTTCATACAACAGCACAATTTTATCTCGCAATACTTATTGCTTTTTGTTTGCCAATTGCACGTTTGGTTCCGGTTTTTATTTCCCTGATGCTATTAAATTGGCTGATAGAAGGAGATTTTAAAAATAAATTTAATTCAATTGTAAAAAATAAATTTGCTCTTTTATTTATAGCTTTTTATGTATTGCATTTAGTTGGATTGTTATACACACAAAACATGCAATCCGGTTTATTTGATGTGCAAGTAAAACTTTCTTTATTGTTGTTTCCTATTATTCTTTCAAGCCGCCCTTTTGATGAAAATAAAATACGAAAACTTTTTTTTGCATTAATTATAGGATGCTTTACAGCTTTTCTTATAATGCTTTCGCGAGCACTTTATATATATGTTGATTTGGGTGAGAGGAGTTTTTATTACGAAGCATTCGCTTCCTTTTTAATTCATCCGAGTTATATTTCTATGTACGTGAATGTTACTTTAGCTTGGTTACTGATCAATCAGCTCGATCAATCAAAACGTTTTTCGCGTAGTGTATCATGCTCCTTATTGATAGTGTTTACGTTATTTATAATTCTTTTGTCATCAAAAATGGGCTTGATAACAATGATAGTAATGTATACAGTTTTTTTAATTTATCATGTGATCAGTCAAAAAAAATATTTGTTTGGTATATCCGGCGTTTTTGCGATAGTTATTTCTATTTATATAGTAATGAGCTTTATACCTGAACTTTCAGGACGTATCAACCGTGCAATTTCAGCTGTAACAAATTCTAATACAGACCAATCGGAAGCGGAAAGCACAGCGGTGCGCATGTTGATATGGAAAGCATCCAACCGAGTAATATCAGAAAATTTAATACTGGGAACAGGAACAGGTGATGCTAAAAATGAACTGATGAAAGAATATGAAAAACGCGGCATGACAGGTGCTTATGAACATAAACTTAACGCGCACAATGAATTTTATCAAGTGTTTCTTTCATTAGGAGTAATAGGTTTTATATTATTATTGCTTAATTTATTATTTCCATTATTTAAAGGATTTAAAATGACAGATACTATTTATGTGTTATTTTTGCTGATAATTAGTTTAAATTTTTTAACCGAATCAATGCTTGAAACCGAAGCAGGAGTTATGTTTTATGCATTCTTTAATTCTTTACTCTGTTTTAGTCACCAAAAACTAACAACTAACAACTAACAACTAAAATGATACCATTTTCGCCACCACGAATTGATCAAAAGATAATTGATGAAGTAACTAAGGTGCTTCAATCAGGCTGGATAACAACAGGCCCAAGAACGAAATTATTTGAAAAGGAGTTAACGAAGTATTGTGGTAACAAAGCTACATTGGCTTTAAATAGTGCTACTGCTGGACTTGAAATAATGTTGAGATGGTATGGTGTGAAAGAGGGAGACGAAGTGATCTTGCCGGCATACACATATACCGCAACGGCCAATGTGATTATGCATTGCGGTGCGAAGCCCGTTTTTGTGGATGTAAACGCGAATGATTTTAATATTTCGATTGCGAATATTGAAAAAGCGATTACATCAAAAACAAAAGTGATAATGCCCGTTGATTTTGCGGGTCATGTTTGTGATTATGATGAGTTAAATCGGTTAGTGATAAAACATAAAAATAAATTTGTTCCTGCAACGGAAGAACAAAAAATGTTGGACCGAATATTGGTTTTATCCGATTCAGCACATTCCTTTGGAGCATGGTATAAAGGAAAACGTTCAGGCGCATTGACTGATGTTTCAGTGTTTTCATTTCATGCTGTAAAAAATTTAACTACTGCCGAAGGCGGCGCCGTTGCATTGAATTTGCCTTCACCATTTGATAACGAGGAACTTTATAAAGCACTCTGCATTAAAATACTTCACGGGCAAAATAAAGATGCACTGGCCAAAACACAAAAAGGAAATTGGCGATATGATGTAGTTGAGGCAGGTTACAAATGCAATATGACCGATATTATGGCAGCTATTGGTTTAATAGAATTGGAACGTTATGATAATGATACATTAAAAGTGCGGCAACATATTTTTGAACAATATGACGCTGCTTTTTCAAAACATAGTTGGGCGCAACTTCCTGAATATAAAACCAAGGATAAAACATCTTGTTATCATTTATATCCTTTACGAATAAAAGGAATAACGGAAGAACAGCGTGATGCTATAATTAAGGAAATATTTAATTGTGATGTTTCGGTAAATGTGCATTTTATTCCTGTTCCCATGATGAGCTTTTATAAAAAGCAAGGCTATGATATTAAAAATTATTCGGTAACGTTTGATAATTATTCACGCGAAATTTCATTACCTGTATTTTATGATTTGAATGATGTTTTAGTAAAAACAGTTATTGACGCTGTGCTTGCTTCAGTTAAAAAGGTAATTGGCTAATTCCTTACCGGGTTCAAATAAAAAATAATTTATTTTGTATTCTCTGGCCTCATTATAAAAAATGAAACGAATTTTTGACATATTTTTTTCAGTTATCGGTTTAGTGATAGTATTCCCATTTTTTATAATCATTTCCTTAATGATAATCATAGATTCACGTGGTGGAATATTCTACAAACAATTGCGGGTTGGAAAAGAAGGGGAAGAATTTTATCTTTTAAAATTTCGTTCCATGCAAACAGATGCTGAAAAAAAAGGTTTACTAACAGTAGGAGCAAGGGACAATCGCATTACTAGAATTGGTTATTATTTACGCAAATCAAAATGCGATGAATTGCCGCAATTGATCAATGTATTATCGGGCAAAATGAGTTTAGTTGGCCCTCGACCCGAAGTCCGCAAGTATGTTGATATGTATACTGCTGAACAAAAAATGGTATTGTCCGTAAAGCCAGGTATTACTGATTATGCGAGCATTGAATACAGCAATGAAAATGAAAGATTAGCAAAAACAGAAAATCCCGAACAGGTTTATGTTGATGAGATTATGCCCGCCAAGCTAAAATTGAATCTTAAATACATTGCGGAACGAGGCATTGTTACAGATCTGAAAATTATTTTTAAGACAATCGGGAAGATTATAGCAAGATCAAAAAAATAGTTATTTCTTCTTCGGACTATTTTTTATTTTTTGCCCTATGTTTATCTTAATATATTGATACTCCTCGTATTTATTTTCTTTTTTATAATCCATTTTATAGTCAGGCCCTTGTACATATGCTTTAAGAGGATTGATAATTATTCGTGATTCTTTAAGGTCTTTCTTTTGCAGAAGCGCGGCAAGAACTTTTCCCTTTGCATCTTTGGCTCTTATCATGGCCAATTCTTCATTGCTTTTGTATGTTTTGGTAGGAACGGTAGATGCGCTTGATTCTATGTCAATTGTATAAGTGGAATCAGATTTAAGGCAATTATTCAATGAAAAAATAAATTTTTTAAATTCTTTCGTGTTCGGATCAATTTCTTTTTTATTGTATTTAAATATAAGTTGGTAGCTTGATTTTTTAAAATCACATTCGCCTTCCGCTCCGTAAGGAATTTCACGATTAATAACTTGGTATTCTTTTGTTTTAGGGAAAATTAATACTTCATTAAAAAATTCTTTTCCATTAGCAATATAAACAGTTTTATAAGAATGTCCTTCCTTTAAACTTGTTCCATATTTTCCGGTGACACTGTTAGCATGAAGTACCTGAAGTTCTTCCCCGGTTTTAATATCTATAATTTTTATTTCATTGTTGGATATATCATCTGCTGTATTATTAATGATGCGGCCAACTAAAACCACTACGTCACGTGGCTCATATTCAGGTAGTGTAAGCATGTAAATATCTTTTTCGCCCAAGCCGCCTTCTTTATCTGATGAAAAGAATGCCCGTTTGCCATCAGCAGTTGTAATTAAAAAAACATCATCATCAGGTGTGTTTATCGGGTATCCCATATTTTGTGGCGATGTCCAATTCCCATTTTCACCATCAATAAATGAAGTAAAAATATCAAAGCCTCCCATTGAATTATTTCCTTTTGAAGCAAAAGATATTTGTTTACCATCGGGGTGAATGAACACGCCATCTTCATCATATTTGGTATTGATAGTATCTCCTAAATTTTGTGCAGGGCCCCATTCTCCGGTAGGTAATTTCAAACATTTATAAATGTCCCGTCCGCCATATCCTCCCGGCCTGTCACTTACAAAATAAAGGATACGGTTATCCGCGCTGAAGCAAGCGTGCGATTCCCATGATACAGTGTTGATGTTAGCACCCATATATTGAGATACGCCCCATTCATTGCCTTTTAGTTCACTTAAATAAAGATTTCCATTACCACCCTCATCTTTATAAATTAATAATTTTTGTCCATCTGCCGATAAATTCACAGTGGCTTCATGTCCGGGAGTATTTATATTGGACCCTATTGAAACAGCCTTTTCCCATTTATCATTCACATAATGCGACACATAAATATCCTCAAAATATTGTCCGTTCGCTCCTTTGTTGTCATTGGTACCACCTGGCCGGCGCGAAGTAAAAATAAGTGTTTGTTCATCAAGGGAAACAACCGGAGAATAATCAGGATACGGGCTATTTATTCCATCTCCAACGTTAGTAATGGTAACTTTTTTTGGCGCTTTAACGAATTCTTTTCCGTTGTAACACGTTTCAATATCGTGTTTCACATCTTCTATTTCTTTGTCAACTTTGGGGCCTGTGCCTAAAACCGCAATGTATTTCTCATACATAGCAATTGCTTTATCAAACTCGTAATTTAAATGGTATGCTTTTGCAAGGTAATAGTAGGTAACTAAAGGAGCCTGCTTTTCTTTTATTTCGCCTTCAGCGTATTTTTTCGTGATATTTTTTATTGATTCTTCTAAATAAGGAATTGATTTCGTTTTGTATGTAGCGGCATTAAGATAACAAAAACCAATTTTAAAATTAATATTAGAGTTCCCTTTTTCAATGGAGTCTAATTTTAGATATAGTGGGAGCGCCGCGTGATAATTTTCATCTACAAAATATTCTTCCGCCTGATTGTATATTTTTTTATATTCTCCATCAAATGGCCTTTTAGCATTTGCAGTAAAAACAAATGACAGAAGAATAAATAGGCAGAAATAAAAACTATTTTTTTGCATACATTTAGATTTATAAATCTTTGTTAAACAAGATACAACAAATTAAAATTCACGGTTAATATCCCATTGTTCTAAATAATCAGCAACCCTGCGAACAAACTGTCCGCCAAGCGAACCATCTACTACACGATGATCATAGGAATGTGACAGGTACATGAAATGACGAATGGCTATCACATCACCGGTAGGCGTTTCAATTACCGCCGGTTTTTTCTTGATGCTGCCTACCGCCATAATTGCCACTTGCGGCTGATTGATAATGGGTGTTCCCATAATGTTACCAAAGGTTCCTACGTTAGAAATTGTATACGTTCCGCCTTGCACATCATCGGGCAATAATTTATTGGTACGGGCCCGGTTTGATAAATCATTTACTTGTTTGGTCAATCCAACAAGGTTTAATGTATCCGCATTTCGGATAACCGGAACAATTAAATTGCCCGATGCTAATGCTGTTGCCATTCCAATATTTATATTTTTCCGTTTAATGATCCTGGTGCCGTCAACTGAAATGTTAATCATCGGAAAATCCTTAATAGCTTTTGTAAGAGCCTCAATGAAGAGGGGAGTATATGTTAATTTTTCACCTTCCCGTTTTTCAAATTCTTTTTTTACTTTTTCGCGCCATAATACAAGGTTGGTAACATCGGCTTCTACAAAGGAGGTTACATGAGGTGATGTATGTTTGCTCATTACCATGTGATCGGCAATGAGTTTACGCATACGGTCCATTTCAATTATCTCATCACCGGCATTTATACTAACAGCGGGCTTGTGCGAGGCTGCGCCGTTAGTAGAAGGTATTTGCACTTGTTGAATCGTAGTGGTAAATTTCCCTTTGTTAGGAATGTATGCTATAATATCATTTTTAGTAACTCTTCCATTAGCGCCTGTGCCTGAAATGCCTTCTAATTCAGCTATTAAAATCCCTTCTTGTTTCGCGATGTTGCGGACAAGTGGTGAGAAAAATTTACCTGTACCGGAGATTACTTTATCAGGTTCTACCTTTTTTTCAACTGCTATAGCTTCAGCAACAATAGCAGGTGTTTCTTTTTTTAGAACAGAAGTTTGCGTTACTGGTATTTTTGCTTCGGGTGTTGGTATATTAGTTGCCGCGTCAGTAGAAATAATGGCAATTGCTTTACCAACCTGAACTATGTCTCCTTCATTAAATAAACGTTTTATAAGTGTTCCCTGGGCGGTTGATGGTATTTCAGAATCCACCTTATCGGTGGCAATTTCCAAAACAATTTCATCGGCAGCGATGGTATCGCCTTCTTTTTTCAACCATTTGATGATGGTCGCTTCGGCAACACTTTCGCCCATCTTAGGCATTATCAACTCTACTTGTGCCATACCCTTTTAAAATGAAATTATAAATGATGAATGAAAAAATGAAATTTGAAATTAAGGGTCAAATCAACCAATACTTAACTTTACAAAAATAATGTAATATTTCAGATATGCAAAGGTTGGTATTTGCCTTCGTCTAAATAAAAAAACTCCTGGACAATTTAAGTATCCGGGAGCTTTTTTATTAACCATATTTGATTGATACGTTAAGCAAAAAGCGGAAAATCCTTCATCATTGTATTTACCTTTTTACGAACTTCAGTAAGTACCTTTTCATTTTCATGATTCATTAGTACTGTATCAATCAGATCAACAATTTTTGGAATGTGTTTTTCTTTTAATCCCCGTGTTGTAATTGCAGCTGTTCCAACACGGATCCCGGATGTTACAAATGGAGATTTATCATCAAACGGAACCATGTTTTTATTTACTGTGATATCTGCTTTT
This sequence comes from Bacteroidia bacterium, assembly GCA_038258655.1. Taxonomy (GTDB): domain Bacteria; phylum Bacteroidota; class Bacteroidia; order 2-12-FULL-35-15; family 2-12-FULL-35-15; genus 2-12-FULL-35-15. The sequence continues at coordinate 1,704 of JBBSPS010000046.1, read as the reverse complement.
ACAAGAGTGTTCTCAGCTAATTTACCGGATAGATTTTTTGATCGCAAATCAATTAACATACAGTGGTTATCAGTTCCTCCAGAGATCACTTTATATCCTTTATCCACAAAACATTGCGCCATTAATTTAGCATTTTTCATTACTTGAATACAATATTTCATATACTCATCTTCTAATGCCTCTCCAAATGCTATTGCTTTAGCTGCAATTACATGTTCTAATGGCCCGCCTTGTGTACCTGGGAATACAGCGCCATCTAAAAGTTGCGACATCATTTTAATTTCTCCTTTTAATGTTTTTTCACCAAATGGATTTGGAAAATCTTTCCCCATCATGATCATGCCACCACGGGGCCCACGCAGTGTTTTGTGAGTGGTAGTAGTAACAATATGGCAATAGGGTAGTGGGTCATTTAATAATCCCCGTGCAATTAATCCTGATGGATGTGAAATATCTGCCAATAATAGTGCACCTACTTTATCCGCAATTTGGCGTAATTTTTTATAATCCCAGTCGCGGGAATAGGAAGAAGCGCCACAAATAATTAATTTAGGTTGTTCTTTTATAGCGATCGTTTCAATTTTATTAAAATCAATACGGCCTGTTTTCTCTTCCACACCGTAAAAACTTGGGACATATAATTTTCCTGAAAAGTTAACAGGAGATCCATGTGTAAGATGCCCGCCGTGTGAGAGGTCGAACCCTAAAATCTTATCACCTGGTTTTAAAACCCCCAGCATTACCGCTGCATTGGCTTGCGCACCTGAATGAGGTTGTACATTCACCCATTCCGCATTGAATAATTTTTTAGCGCGATCAATCGCTAACTGCTCTACCTTATCAACCACTTCGCAACCACCATAATAACGCTTGCCCGGAAGGCCTTCCGCGTATTTATTAGTCAGTACTGAGCCCATGGCTTTCATTACCTGATCACTTACATAATTTTCAGATGCGATCAATTCAATGCCAATAGTTTGACGTTTTTTTTCTTCACTGATAAGTTCAAAAATTGCGTTGTCTTTTTTCATAATATGTTGGGTTGATAAATTTTAAGATGACAAAAGTAAAATTTTGTTTGTTATGAGATGGGAGTTTTGTTGTTTTCTTTCTCAGAAAGTTTAAAAGCCGGTATCAGGATCATTAAAATAATGGGTGATTGAGCCATTCCCATAAGGTATCTGGCAAATTCGTACATTGTTTCAGATGTGCTTTTGAAAATGAAACCGATACAGATAAATAGTGCGGAAACAAGTGTAATAGCAATATATACAGCTATTGTAATATGGGTTTGTTTTTTATTGTTAAAAAGTAACTGAATCGTGATAATTGAGATCACCAAATAAATGATGCCAAATAAAAGAGTGAGGCCCCATTTTATATTTAACAAAGTAGTGTATGTGCAATTTCCTAAAAAATGCAAAGATAAAGGCATGTCATAATCTATTTGATAATCAAGTGCTTTCAGTAACGCATTAATATTTTTAAAAACAAAATCGCGGTAATAGCCCAAAAGCAAAAGCATGCAGACTACAAAAAATAATAATAGATATTTTTTTGTTGATTTCATTGTCTCAGTTCGTTAGTTGAAACTATGCACTTTAGTGCAAGACTTTCAGTTTCTACAAATTTTTTAAGTTAGATTTCGTTCTTTAAAATCATATTTTACTTAGCATTCGTTATCATCTGCGGTTAGAAGCGAGA
>JBBSPS010000045.1:0-20684 GCA_038258655.1 Bacteroidia bacterium | reverse complement strand
TAATTTTAGTGCTTGTGAGTGAGTTCATCGTTTTTCTGTTAGAATTTAAACTTATGAACTTAGGCTGCTGACATTACAAGGTCGGCAGCCTACTTACTCACAATCAACTGGTTACATCATTTCTGTATAGTAGTTTAAAAATATGGTAAAAAATGCACAAACACCGGATCAAAAACCGGCAAAAAAAAGAAAAAAATGGAAAGTAGTTCTTCTTTCAATAATTTTTATACTTCTTATAATTAGACTGATTTTACCTTACGTTGTATTAAAATATGTAAATAAAACATTAGGGGGCATAAAAGGGTATTATGGGCATGTAGAAGATATTGACTTAGCACTTATACGGGGCGCATATAAGATAAAAAATCTCAAATTGGTTAAAGTTGATTCTCTTACACACAAGCAAGATACAATACCATTTTTCACAACTCCAAATATTGATCTTTCTGTTGAATGGAGAGCAATTTTCAAAGGCAGGATAGTAGGTGAGATAGAAGTTGATAACCCTGTTTTGAATTTTGTAAAAGGTAAACATAAGAACGAAGATGTAAAGCAGGATACAACCGATTTTAAGGATGTTATTAAAAAATTAATGCCTCTTACGATCAATCGTTTTCAGATCAATAATGGTCAGATACATTTCAGAGACCCATACAGTAATCCAATTGTAGATGTCCCAATGAAAAACATACAGGTAAAAGCAGAGAATCTTTCAAATGCAAATGACAGTAATAAAGTATTGCCTTCTACTATTAAAGGAACTGGAGATGTATATGGCGGCAAATTTAAAATGGATGTAAAAATAAACGCTCTTGCCAAACAGCCTACATTTGATATGAATGCTGGGATAAGCAATGTTGATATGAGAGATTTAAATCCCTTTTTTAAAGCTTACGGTAAGTTTGAAGTAGATGGGGGTAATTTTGGTTTGTATACAGAATTTGCAGCTAAGGACGGCGCCTTTAAAGGTTACGTAAAACCTCTTTTAAAAGATGTTGATATTGCCCATGATGGAAATTTTCTTCAGATTGTACGGTCAGAAGTAGTAAGTGCCGCTGCATGGGTTTTTAAAAATCATAGTAAAGATCAAGTAGCTACTAAACTGTCAATCGAAGGGAGGTTCGATAATCCTAATACTGGCTTATGGACTGCGATAAGCTACCTGCTAAAAAATGCTTTTATAGCTGCGCTAACTCCATCCGTTGAAAACACAATTGACATAGGTAAAGTAGAGGCTCAGCCTGAGAAAAAAACATTTTTACAAAAAGTGTTCGGGAAAAAAGATAAGGATAGCAAAAAAAGCAAATAATAAATAAGAATAATAATATGTCAAAATTAACGCGCTATTTTTCTGATTTAGGAGCAATAACAAAAAAGGCTGCCATTGCATGGAAAAATGCAGACCCGTTTCGACAAAGTGCGGTGGTTGCATATTATGCTATATTTTCAATCCCTGCTTTACTTGTAATTATCATTGCAAGCGCTGGGCTTATCTTTGGGAAAGAGGCAATCCAAGGTGAATTGTCAACCCAAATAACGGGCGCAATAGGAGCAGATACAGCCAAACAGGTAGAAGATATGGTTGCAAAAGCAAGTGAGCATAAAAATTCTATTATCGCTACAATTATAAGTGTAGTTACATTAATACTTGGATCTACCGGAGTCTTCCAAGAGCTACAAACCTCTCTGAATCAAATCTGGAATGTTAAAGTAACAGCAAAAAAGAAATGGCTAAAATCCATAAAAGATCGCATCTTTTCATTTGGCTTGGTGTTATCAATTGGCTTTTTAATGTTGGTATCTCTAACACTTACAGCAGGCCTTCAGGTATTCAGTGAATGGATAAAAACGCATTTGCCGGATTTTATGTTATATGTTTTCCAACTACTAAATTTTGTAATTTCTTTCGGAATTATAAGTGTTCTTTTTGCGCTCATCTTTAAAATTCTGCCCGATGCAAAAGTTAGATGGGGCGATGTATGGATAGGAGCTATGGCCACAACACTACTTTTTATAGTGGGGAAGTTCGCTTTAGGTATTTATTTTGCAAAAGCCACTCCAGGTTCTGTATATGGCGCAGCAGGTTCAATTGTGCTTATTATGCTTTGGGTATCATATTCAGGCATGATCTTGTTCTTTGGTGCGGAATTTACTAAACAGTATGCGTTGCATTTTGGAAGGGAAATTGAGCCTAAAAACGATGCAGAGATAATTTCTCCGGATCAAAAAGAGAAAGAAAAATAACTCAAGATCACTGGAATGGAATTAAAATTATGCTACGTTGGTCAATTATATCTAAAAGAATACTGTCAAGAACATTGGTAAAATGGGAAATATATCATTAGTCCAGAGGTCTTAAATCAAAGAAGGAAAAACGCTCTGCTCAAAAACTTTGTTTAATCACCCATCTAAAAAATCCTTTCTTTTCTATTATTCGTATATTAAATTTAAAGTTAAACAAGTATGAAAAAAATAGTCTTATCCATAGCATTTGCAGCGCTGTTAGCTTCTTGTAAAACATCAGCTCCCGCTGCAAAAACAACTGTAGCCGGAAAATCAGATAGGGCCATCAAGGGAAACTGGACTATTAAATCGGTTACCTATACAGGATCTGAGTTTATTAAAATAGTTTCATTTGACTTGGCTGATGCTCAGTGTTTTGTTGGGAGTACCTGGAATTTTATTTCCAATAATGATACTGGAGATATGACGTTATCAAAAACAGGATGCCCTTACATTACTAGCAAAATTAAATGGTATGTAAATAAAGACGAGCAATTTGTTTTGAAGTTTTTAGACGAAAGTATAAAAGCCAAAAAAGTAAAAGAAGGCTACATTTTAAAAATTAGCGATCAAGCTGAAAAATCTTTCAAGTTGCATGACGCAATTAATGTTGGAGGAAAAATGGTTGATGTAGTGTATCAATTTGAAAAAAATAATTAATAAGAGAATAGCCATGAAAAAAATAACAGCAATCGTTTCATCATTAGTAGTAGTAAGTACCGTTTTCACCAGCTGCGAAGCCTTAAAAAACACAAATAAGACACAGCGAGGGGCTGCTATTGGATCTGTTGCCGGGGCAGTCATCGGAGGTGTTGTGGGGAATAATGTAAAAGGAGGAAATACTGCAATAGGCGCTGTACTTGGTGGAGTTGTTGGCGGTGTTGCCGGCGGCGTAATTGGAAACAAAATGGATAAACAGGCGCGTGAAATAGAAACTGCCTTGCCTAGTGCTAAAGTGGAACGTGTAGGAGAAGGAATTAAATTGGTCCTTGGAGAAAATTCCGTTCGTTTTGATGTTAACAAATCAACGTTGACTCCTGGTGCAAAAGCGAACCTTGATAAATTGGTTCCTGTGTTTCAAAGCTATGCAGATACTGACATCATCATTTATGGTTATACGGATAGTTCAGGAAAAATAGAGTACAATCAAACATTGTCAGAACAAAGAGCGGCATCTGTAAAAGCGTACCTGGCTTCAAAAGGTTTAAATACCACACGTTTCAGCTCTAAAGGAATGGGTGTTGCCGACCCAATTGCCACTAATGAAACAACAGAGGGAAAGGCACTAAATCGCCGGGTTGAATTTGCCATCACCGCAAATGAAAAAATGGTGGATGAAGCAAAAAAAGAAGGAACTAAGTAGTTATTGTGATTGTTGAACAACAAGTATCTTGGCAAAGGAAATGGAGAATTATATCCTTTTCAAAAAATGAAATCCTCTTTTTATAAACCCTTCCCGTTCATAAAAGCGATGAGCTTTTTCATTTTCAACGTAAGCATCTAATAATATTGTTTTGCAATTATTTGCTTTTGCCTTATTTAAACACCACTCACACAATAATTTGCCAATGCCTTTAGAGCGATACTGTTCATCAATAATAACATTATCCATTTCTAAATATTTTCCGGAATATAATTTCGTATTTATCCAATAACCGGAAATACCAATGCATTTATTATTGTCAAACACTGCCACTTGACCGTAACCTTTGGATAACATTTCAGGAAGTAATTGTTTGTATTCTTCTAAAGTAAGATGTGTTTGCAATTGCTGAATGATTAAAATGTGTTCGAGCATTTCAGGTATTGTGGTGAATACTTTGAAGATGTAGTTTGTTTGCATTGTTTTTAACAAATAATCAATAAGCGCAACGTCACGCAATGAATGTTCTTGAAATCAAATCCACTCCTTCGGTTGCGCTACTATATCTTCTCCATCACTATTGGTAGAAAGATACGAAGCGATCGCCATTTTTATTTCACCATAACTGAATTCATCTCCTAACGATTGCTTTATCGCACCGAATTGAAAAGTGTTTAATGTTTTAGATACCGTTATAATATTTGCAATTTTTTCTGCTGATACAAATTTGCTTGCATCCAATTCTCCTTTCGCTACATAATACGCCAAATGAGCTTCAATAGTACCCGTTACCATCTCTCTTAATTTTGCAATCTCTTCAATTGTTTTTCCTTGCTTGTATAAATTAAATGTTTCTGTTTTTGTATCTATCTTTTCTGCTTTCTGCGAATCTGATTTTTTGTTTCTTGGTTTTCTTTCTTTTGGAATTCGTTTATTAGCTCCTGCATCCACCCTTGAAGGCAGTGTAAAAATTTGCTTTATTTGCTCTTCTCTGTTTGGATCATGTGATAATTTTTTTATTTCTTCTCCTGTAATTTCTTTATTGGAAATTGTTGCCTGAACTAAAAAACCTGCTTTGTTAACTATTTTATGTTGCTCATTGATCAGCAATTCCAACAATAATAATTCATTCAGATACGTTTTTATTTTTTTCTCGGACTTCAATAATTCAATGTGGCGGAAAATTTTATTTGAAAATGATTTGAAAAGTGGCGAAAAATAAGCGGAAGCTGCAACTACTCGTTTATAAAGAAATTCTAAGTGTTCTGCTTCTTTGGAAGCAATAATGGAATTTATTTGTTGTTTGAATTTATCAGCATGCGGTTTAATTGCTTTTACTTCTTTTTCCAACCCTTTTGCCCATTCATGGTGTTTTTGCTTGGTTGATTTTTTTTCATCTTTTATATAACTGTCTGTATGTTCTTCTATATTCCTGATAAGCGCAGAAAAATCAAAACTTTTCAGCAGGTAATTTTTTAGGAACAAATATGTTTCATTTGTCAACAGTTCATTCAAATTTTGTTCGCCCGACTGTGTTTTGGAATAGGCATTTATTTTTTCATCCAACTGAAGACTATTCACATTCACCGAAGAAGTGAGTACCAATCCATCCAACGACCTCAATCTTGATAAAGCCACATATACTTGTCCAGGAGCAAAAGCACCCCCAATATCAATAATTGCTTTATCAAATGTAAGTCCCTGACTTTTATGAACAGTAATTGCCCATGCCAGTTTGATCGGGTAATGTGAAAATGTTCCTGCAATATTTTCTTCTATCTCATTGCTTACATCACTTAATTTATATTTTACGTTTTGCCATTCATAACGTGTTACAATAACAGCCGGTGATGTATCATTAAATTTTATTTCGATTTCATCATCTTTAATGCTTGCGACAATACCGATCTTTCCATTAAAAAAGCGTTGATTACCGGTTGGGTCATTTTTTACAAACATAACCTGTGCGCCAATTTTTAATTCTAATGTTTTTTCAATAGGATAAGCATACTCGTTGAAATCACCTTGAATAGTGGCTTCAAAGAAATAAGATTTACCGGATAACTGATTCAGAAAATTTTTATTTAATTCGTTCGCTTTGTAATTGTGCGTTGTAAGCGTGATATAGTTATCTGTGGATGCGGGTTTAAACCCTGCTTTATAATAGGTATTCAATAAAGCGTAATCATCTTTGTCCATTTCATTGTTACGCAAATGATTCAATAAAGTAATAAAACGCTCATCCGCTTGCCTGTATATTTTATCCAACTCGATATATACCGGTTTATTTTTCTGAAGCACTTGTGCATCAAAAAAATAAACACTGTTGTAAAATGTTTTCAACGCCTGCCATTCTTCGCTTTTCACCACAGGAGGCAATTGCAACATATCGCCAATAAATAAAACCTGCACTCCTCCGAAAGGATGACCGCTTCTTCTGACATGGCGCAAAACCAAGTCGATCGCATCCAACAGATCGGATCGTAACATACTCACTTCATCAATGATTAACAATTCCAATTCACGCAACAACCTTCGTTTTGAATCATACATCTGAAGGTTTTTGATCACAGAAATTGGATCATTTAATTTTGTATTTCCATAAAGTGTTTGTGATTGGTTAACAGGAATAAAACTTCCAAAAGGTAATTGGAATAAAGAGTGGATGGTAACACCTCCCGCATTAATAGCTGCGATGCCTGTTGGAGCAGCGATCAAACATTTTTTGTACGTATTTTTTACTATTTGGCGCAAGAAAGTTGTTTTTCCTGTGCCTGCTTTGCCTGTAAGAAATACATTCTTATTGGTATGATTAATAAACCTAGAAGCAAATAATGCAGGTTCCATGGTAGGTTCAATGATTTTCATAATTGTTACATATAATACCCCTCAGCTCTACTGTGCGCGGTAGGTGTGTGCAATGTTAATTTTTGCGAAGCAAGCTTTTCAAAATGATGGTCGGCCTTTTCCGCCGAAGTTTTTTCGTAATACGCCGTCAGCTCTGCTGCGGGGATAGAAAAAATACTCATTTAGTTTTATTTCAAAAATTCCAACACCACTTTCTCGGCTTTCACGAAAGCATGTTCCAACGTGTCGTTCAAGATTATTTTATCAAACTCTTTCGCGGTTTCTAATTCATTTTCCGCTTTTCCAATTCTCCGTGCGATACTTTCCGGAGTTTCAGTTTCACGCAATTTTAAACGATTTTCGAGATGTTGGATCGATGGCGGCATTACAAAAATCGCTAACGCTCTATCACCAAATTGCTTTTTTAAATTTAATCCGCCAACCACATCCATATCAAATATAATATGTTTCCCTTTTTTCCAGATTCGTTCAATTTCGGCTTTTAATGTTCCATAAAAATGATCTGTATAAACTTCTTCCCACTCTACAAATTCATTGTTTTTTATTTTTTGTTTGAACGCTTGCACAGATAAAAAATAATAATCCACTCCATGTGTTTCATCCTTACGCATCGGGCGACTACATGCGGATACGGAAAATTCCAGTTCAGGAATTCTTTTGAGCAAATATTGTACAATTGTAGTTTTGCCCGCTCCTGATGGTGCCGAAAAAATGATGAGTTTACCTTGCATAGATTGGAACATTGGAACTAAATTAGTAAAAATATTAATGTCTTTCAGGAGATTCATTTATATTTAAACGAACAAAATTCTATTACCTTTACGCCCTGATAAATGGCTCTATTCGGACTTTTTAATAAACAAAATAACGCTGGGGACGAAATGTCTTTTTGGGCGCATATTGATGCTTTACGCGGACATTTGTTTCGTTCTTCATTAGTAGTAATAACAATATCCGTTATTTTATTTTGTTATCCTGAATTTTTATTTGATAAAATAATTTTTGGTCCGCTTAAAAGCGATTTCATCACCTACCGAGCTTTTTGCAAACTAGGCCATATGCTTCACCTAGGTAACGACCTATGTTTCGGACATTATACTTTTAAATTACAAAGTTTAGGGCTATCCGACCAGTTCACATCACAGATGTGGATCGCTTTTATTGGAGGGCTAATTGTGGGTTCTCCTTATGTATTATGGGAAGTATGGCGCTTTATTAAACCTGCATTAAAAGACAGGGAGAAAAAAGCGTCCACATGGTTTATTATTTCAGCAACTGGATTATTTTTATTTGGTGTATCGTTCAGCTATTTTGTTATTGCGCCATTAATGGTGAATTTTTTAGGAAATTACCAAGTTAGTACAATGGTTGAAAATAATTTTACAATGGATTCCTATATCTCAACTGTTACAACCCTTACACTAGCTGCGGGTCTTGTTTTTGAGCTGCCCATATTAGTTTATTTTTTAACTGAATTTGGGTTACTAACGCCGCAATTTATGCGTAAATACCGGAAACATGCTATTGTTGTTATATTAATTGTTGCCGGAGTTATCACTCCTTCACCTGATGTGACCTCACAGTTGCTAGTGGCGTTTCCCTTGTATTTCTTGTACGAAGCAAGTATATTTGTTTCTCACTATGTTATGAAGAAAAAGGTTGTTAGTTAATAGGATAATTGCTAATAGACCAATGAACTGATGACAAATACCCAACCTAAATATAATTTATTTTATTCTGTATTATTTTCCGTGATGCTTGTAATTGCTATATCTCCACGGATGATTGCGCAAACTACCAAAGTAAGCGGTAAAATACTTGATGCTTTAACACGAGAGCCATTACCGTTTGTTAATATAATTTTTAAAGGAACTACTATAGGCGCTACCAGTGATGTAGAAGGGTATTATACTATTTCGACAACACTTAAAGTGGATTCATTGATTATCTCTTATGTTGGTTATAATAAATTTACACGTGCCGTTAAACCCGGTATTACTCAAGAAATAAACATTGGGCTTAAACAAGGTATTGATCTTATCACCGTAGAAATACGGCCAGGGGAAAACCCAGCACATCGCATCTTGCGAAAAATTATCGCTAATAAAGATAAAAATGACAGAAAAAAATTAGACGCTTATGAGTATGAAGTGTACAATAAAGTAGAATTTGATTTAAATAACCTGAGTAAAAATTTTGAAAAAAGCGCTCTGCTCAGGCCTTTTGCCTTTATTTTCAAAGACATTGACAGCTCCAATATTAAGGAAAAACCTTATTTACCGGTATTTATGACAGAGGCTTTATCAAATTATTATTATAAAAAAAATCCGAGGGTAAAGAATGAAATTGTTAAAGCGAGTAAGGTCGCAGGAGTTAAAAATGCAACTGTATCACAATTTATGGGTGATATGTATCAAAATGTAAATATTTATGACAATACTATTTTAGTATTTGGAAAAAATTTCATTAGCCCTATTTCAGACAATGCATTATTTTTTTATAAATTTTATTTGATAGATAGTATGATGATTGACGGACACAAATGTTATCAATTGCAATTCAAACCAAAACATAAGCAGGAACTTGCATTTACCGGCAACTTATGGGCGGCCGATACTTCATTCGCCATTAAACGTTTGGAGATGAGCATAGCCGGCGATGCTAATATTAATTTTATTAACTCAACGATTATTGTGCAGGAGTATGCACAGTTTGATAGTACTTGGATGATGAGTAAGGAACGATTAGTGATCGATTTTAATCCGTTTCCTGTGGAAAATAAAAAAAAATCTACAATGGGCGTTTATGGCAGAAAAACTGCATCATACAGTAATTTTAAAATAAACAAACCACAAGACGATCAGTTTTATTCACGCACCGAAAATTTAAAAGTAGCGGATGACGCGTTTAATAAATCAGAAGAATTTTGGAAGGAGCACCGTCATGATACACTTTCGAAAAACGAAAAGCAAATCTATCACATGATAGATACTTTGCAAACATTACCTGTTTACAAAACTTGGATCAACATAATCCAACTATTTGCAAACGGATATAAGATACATGGCAATTTTGAATATGGCCCATATTATAATATGTACAGCTATAATTCCATCGAAGGTAATCGTTTCCGTTTTGGCGGACGCACAAGTAATCAATTCAGTAAATGGTATGAGTTAAGCGGTTATTTAGCCTATGGTATGCATGATGAGAAATTTAAATACAGTTTTGGGATACGTTCCTTTCTTAGCAAGAATCCGCGTACAATGATTGGGATGTATTATAAAAATGATCATGAAATTTTAGGGCAAAGTCAAAATGGTTTTACCACCGATAATATTTTTGCATCTATTTTAAGGATAACGCCATTACGAAATTTAACAAACGTAAAGCAAGTGAATGCTTATATTGAACGACAGTGGTTTAGCGGCTTTAGCTCCAAGCTCAGTTTTTACAACAGGCAAGTATCGCCGCTTGCCGATTTTCATTATGAGTTTCAGAAGACACCCACAACTACAGCATTTAAAGAGAATATTACCACCTCTGAAATTCGTTTCTGGACAAGGCTTGCATACAATGAAAAATATATTGATGGCGTTTTTACCCGTGCAAGCTTAGGAACACGCTACCCTATTTTACAAGCGCAATATACTTTAGGTATTAAAAATTTTTTTGGTGGCGATTATAATTATCAAAAGCTAACTGTAAATCTCGATGATCGTATCCGGATCAACCCGATAGGATATTTTGATTATGTGCTAGAATATGGAAAAACCTGGGGACAGCTACCCTATCCCTTAATGACAATACACGGGGGTAACGAAACATATACTTACGACCAATATGCTTTCAATAGCATGAATTATTATGAATTTGTAAGCGATGAATACGCTTCAGCATCTATTTCACATCATTTGGATGGTTTTTTCCTAAATAAAATTCCTTTGATGCGAAAATTAAAATGGCGCGAGGTGATAGGCGGAAAGGCATTGATCGGGAAAGTCAGCGAAAAAAATCGGCAGCTTTTAATATTTCCAAGTCATTTGTATGATCTAAGCCGAGGCCCTTATCTTGAAACAAATGCGGGTATTGAAAATATTTTTAAAGTTTTTAGAGTGGATGGCGTTTGGCGTTTATCGTATCTCGATAATCCACGTGTAACACCTTTCAGCATTCGATTTTCATTTCAAGTTACTTTTTAAAAAATTGAATATAATCACATTGGTAATGGAGTTGCCCATCCAGGGAAGGTTAGGTGGGGTATTATATTCCTAACGCAGATAATAACCAAAACAAGGATGCTCCAAGCAAACCACTTATTGGTATCGTTAAGATCCACGCCCAAAGTAAATTAATTGTAACGCCCCATTTTACTGCTGACACACGCTTTGCAACACCAACACCAATTATAGAACCTGTCATTGTGTGAGTCGTACTTACAGGAATACCTAATTTTTCTGTCATAAAAAGTGTAAGAGCTCCGGCCGTATCAGCGCTTACACCTTCAATCGGAGTAATTTTAGTGATCTTTGTTCCCATAGTTTTAACAATTTTCCAGCCACCCATCATTGTACCGCAACCCATTGCCGTGTAACAAGCCATCGGTATCCACGAAGGAATATGTTTGATAGCCATTTTACCATGTGCATCAGCAGCTTGTACTACATTCGCCCAATCAGGTATTTCAATTCCTTGTAATTTTAATTTCGCGGAATATACAATCAAAGCAGCGGAAATAATGCCCATTACTTTTTGTGCATCATTACCTCCATGACCAATACTGAATAACCCTGCCGCCACCAATTGAGTGCGTTTAAACCATTTTTCCGCTTTAGCGGGATGTGCTTTTTTACAAATGTTCACTATAATTACATTAATAGTAGCTGCAATCACTAACCCAATTATCGGAGCTAGAAAAATAAAAGCGAACGTTTTAAATATTTTTTCTTGGTTCACTACACCCCAGCCTGAATAGGCTACAGCAGCTCCGGCAAGTCCACCAATTAATGTATGGGAAGAACTGGATGGAATTCCGAACCACCAGGTAAGCAGATTCCAACTAATAGCGGAAAGAAGGCCGGCACATATAACCGTAAAATTAATCGCATCGTTATTGACGATTTTCGCAATCGTGTTTGCTACATTCAAATCAAAGATCCAAAAAGCGACTACATTGAAAAAAGCTGCCCACAAAACTGCTTGGAAAGGGCTGAGCACTTTTGTGGAAACAATATTTGTAATTGAATTTGCGGCATCATGAAACCCATTAATAAGGTCAAAAATAATTGAGAGTATGATGATGATAATCAGGAATGTCATTTTAAAAAGAATAAGTAATCGATAAGTTTAAATTGGTTAGCGCTACTAGGCATTTTTTACAAGAATGGTGTTGATTACATTAGCAGCATCCTCACATTTATCTGTAGCTATTTCGAGTACGTATAAAACATCTTTCATTTTAATAACTTCTACTGCATTTTTTTCTTCTTCAAATAATTTAGCAATTGCCATATCAAAAATATCATCCGCATGATTTTCAATACTATTAATACGAACAGTTGCTTCTTTAATTTTGCTTATATTTTTCATATCACGTAACTCCATCACAGCATTTTGTAGTTCTTCCGAACCTTTTAATATCAATTCAGATAATTTAATGATGGATGGCGTCATTTCATTTATTTTATAAAGTTCTATGCGTTTTGAAGCGCCATGAATAGAATCCACAATATCATCAATAGCGGAAACTAGGTCATGAATATCTCCTCTATCAAAAGGAGTAATAAAGTTTGAGCTAAGTTCATTAAAGGTTTCATGTGTAATGTTATCTCCTACATGCTCCAAGCGCTCGATCTCCCGAAAAAGATCTTTTCTCCGATCAAGCGACGAGGTCGTTACCATTTCGACTAATGCTTTCGATGTTGTTGTTGCATTAGCGGTTGCTTTCTCAAAAAGCAAATAAAATATTTTATCCTTCGGCTGAAAGAATTGAAAAATGTTTAAATTCATTTTAATAGATGTTTGTGTTTACCAATGTAAAATTAATGTTACACAAATGTATATTAAAACGAAAGGAAAACCCCTAAACAGCATTACGTTTCTGTTAATACAATGTTAAGAGAATGTTAAGGCCTGGCTTGAAGATGCCTTAAAAGTGGGAAAAAATTGAGGAGTGATAAAATTTTCTATTCCTTGTGTTTTTCAATTTTAGAACGATGTTTTAGTACTTTGGCTTCGATGTAAAAAATAATCTCTTCCGCCATGTTTTTTACCTGGTCGCCAACACGCTCTAATTTACGAATGATGGAAAGCAGATACAATGCAGGCTCTATATTTTCGGGATGACTACGAATATAATCAGCGATTGCCGAGTTTGCTTTCATATTAATATCGTCCAGCAATTCGTCTTTCTGAAATGCTTTGCGGGCCAAACCTGTATTTTCTTTCTCAAATGCTTCCAACACTTCATCCATCATTTCTATAGCGGCCTCATACATTTCAACAGCGCATGTAATTTCAAGTAACTTTTTATCAAAACTGCTGTCAACATTCATTACAAATTTGGCGATCCCCTCGGCAATATCCCCTGTACGCTCCAAATTATTATTAATCTTTAATACGGCTAACACAAACCGCAGATCAACTGCTACGGGGTTAAACAAGGCAAAAATGTTTTCGCAATCCCTGTCCAATTTCAATTCATAAGCGTTTACGCGCCTTTCGCTCAAAATCAATTCGCGCGCAAGATCCTTGTCAAGTTTCAATAACGATTCTTTGCCTTTACGTAATTGCAAAATTACAAGCATCCACATTTTTACAGCTTCTGCTTTTAGTTGTTGTAATTCAATATCTAAATGGCTCATTTTTATTTGAAAATTTGAAAATGTGTTAATTTGAAAATGATTTTTTTATCGTGGTACTTGATACTCACATTTTTATGTTTACCCAAATCGTCCCGTAATATAATTTTGTGTTCGCTCTACTTTAGGGTTTGTAAATATAACTTTTGTATTATCGTATTCGATCAATTCTCCCATATAAAAAAAAGCGGTTGTATCACTCACCCGCCCTGCTTGTTGCATATTATGGGTAACGATCACAATCGTATATTTTGTTTTTAATTCATAAATTAATGCTTCCACTTTGGAGGTTGATATAGGATCTAGCGCTGATGTTGGTTCATCCATCAAAATGATGGAAGGCTGTATTGCCAATGCCCGTGCAATACACAAGCGTTGCTGTTGTCCGCCGGAAAGTTCAAAAGCCGATTTTTTTAATTTATCTTTTACTTCCTCCCATAAAACAACTTGCTTGATGGTTGTTTCTACACGTTCTTCAATAAATTTTTTATCCGTAATGCCATTCACTCTCAAACCATACGCAACATTTTCAAAAATGGTTTTTGGAAATGGGTTTGGTTTTTGAAAAACCATTCCTACTTTTTTTCTTAAGCTATCTACATTTACACCCTTTGCATAAATATCATCCCCATCAATTAATACCTGACCTCCTATCTTAATATTATCGATCAGGTCATTCATACGATTAAATAAGCGTAAGTAAGTAGACTTGCCGCAACCGGATGGCCCGATCAAGGCAGTAACCGTATTGGGTTTTATGGCAATATTTATATTTTTTAAAGCTTGTGCTGAGCCGTAAAAAAAATCAACATTTTTTGATTCGATCTTATACATAGTTTTTCTTTAGCCACAGATTCACAGATTATTATTAAATCTTGATTTAATTATTGACACTAATTTAAAAGATAAAAAAATTAGTGTAATTCGTGTGTCCTATTTAATTTAAAATCTGCGAATCTGTAGCAACTTTTTAATTCATTTTAACTTTATTCCCGAAATATTTTCGTAATCCATTCGCTAATAAATTGGCTATCAATACAATTATGATCAGCACCAATGCAGTGCCATAAGCAATCGGTCGGGATGCTTCAATATTGGTTCCGCTGGTTGAAATTACGTACAAATGATATGGTAATGCCATCGCCTGATCAAAAATACTTGTCGGTAATTTCGGTAAAAAATAGGCGGCAACAGTAAATAAAATGGGCGCCGTTTCGCCCGATACACGGCCTATTGAAAGAATCAGGCCGGTAATAATATTGGGGAAGGCAATTGGCAAAACCACACTGCGCGTTGTTTGCCATTTACTTGCTCCAAGCCCAACACTTGCGTGGCGAAAGGTATTATCAACAGCCTTTAATGCTTCTTCAGTAGTACGTATTACAACGGGCAGTGCTAATAATCCTAGTGTGAGGGAACCTGCTAAAATAGAATCTCCAAAGCCTAATTTATTTACAAATAACGACATTCCGAATAATCCAAAAACAATGGAAGGAATACCTGCCAGATTATTTGTCATCTGTTTGATGATCTGTTTGATGATCCCGGCTTTTACATATTCATTCATATAAATAGCGGCCAATACACCAAAAGGAAATGCGAAGATCATACTTCCGGCAACGAGGCACAACGTGCCGATTATTGCAGGATAAATACCTCCTTTGGTCATCCCTTCTTCCGGCATCTTTGTTATAAAATCCCAACTGATAGCGGAAGAGCCTTTATAAATAATGAATGATAGAATAATAAATAAAACTGCTACAATGAAATAACTTAATAATCGGAAGATCCAAAATGCAATAAATTGATCCCGTTTTTTACGTTGTATTATTTTATTCTCCTTAAGTGCTTGCATTTAATTACTGTTATATTTTTTTCTGCCGGAAATAAATTCAACAGTAAGATTAATGAATAAAGTGATCAAAAATAAAATACATCCCAAGGCAAATAAAGCTTTATAATGTAATCCTCCATTTGGTGCTTCGCCTAATTCTGCGGCAATGGTGGCAGGGATTGTACGCAGCGGTTCTAAAATGGAATGCGGTATAACTGCTGCATTACCGGTAACCATAAGCACTGCCATTGTTTCACCGATAGCGCGCCCTATCCCTAAAATAGCGCCAGCAGTGATTCCTGAAATAGAATAAGGAATAACCACTTTATAAATAGTTTGCCATTTGCTTGCGCCTAATGCAAGACTGGCTTCTTTCATAGCGCGGGGTGTGTTGCGCATCGCGTCTTCCGAAATGGTAATAATGGTTGGCAATGCCATAATTCCAAGGATGATGCTCCCAGCTAATCCTGTTTCACCAACGGGCAGATCAAATGTTTTTTGAATAAGCGGAACAATAATTACCAATCCAAAGAAACCATATACTACTGATGGAATACCTGCTAATAATTCTATTAATGGTTTCATGATCCTGCGCACATTATCGTGTGCAATTTCACTCATATAGATTGCCGCCGCCAAACCAAGCGGTAATGCAAGTAATATAGCTCCTAAACTCACCCATAAAGTTCCAAGTATTAAAGGCATTACTCCTAATTGTGCAGCAGGTTGCGCAGTGGGAAACCACTCCTTTCCGGCAAAGAATTTCGCGACACTTATTTTATCAACATCCAATACTTTTCCTTTGAAGTTTTTATCAAGGTATTTATCAGGAAAAAATGCGATAATATCGGGTAAACTATCAATTAATCTGCTGATACAGCTGGGAAGGCGTTCAAAATTTTCACCGATCTCTTCTTCTGAATAAAAATTAGAAATGTCTTCTAACCGAAATAGAACAATGGAATCCGATCTTTCACCCAATTGATTCCAATGGGTGATCTTTTGATCATAAATATTTTTAATTTCTTCAGATGAAATTTTTTGAACCGGGTTATTTTTATTTATTGCAACAACATACCCTTTTTCTATTGGAGTTTGATCGAACACACCTAAGCCTTCTTTAAAAAGGAAAAAGACTATAAGAAGTACCGTTAAGCTGGTTATTGTTCCACTTAACATTAACAATCCTTCAATAAATTTTTCAGAAAATTTTTTATATGATGTCTTCACTTCCTCGTCACTTATTTCAATACAAAGATAAATACGAAAAAAGCCTTGCCTCCGTTCAAAAAATTATGCTTACGTTAAACCATTGTTAAGGCAATGTTAACAATCTCTATTACTAACAAAAAAGCGTTTCGTGTATGCACAAAACGCTTTCCATTTTAACTCAACTAAACAATTTATTTTAATGGTACATAACCAACTTGTTCAACAATTTTTTGTCCTTCAGCAGATAAAATATAATCAATAAATGGCTTTACAGTTTTTTCTATAGTAGATAAATAATAATAATACAGAGGGCGAATAATAGGATATGTTTTGCCCTTTGCTGTTTCCATTGATGGAGCAATGTATGTTTTACCGTTATCATAAGAAACTTTCAAGGCTTTTACTGCTTTGTCCATATATGCAAGTCCGATATACCCTATGGCCCCTTTTGTCTGGCTTACTGATTGAACAATAGCTCCAGTTGCAGGCAAGCTTAAAACAGAAGAAGCATAATTTTTTTTATTCATTACATGCTCCTTAAAAAATTCATAGGTTCCCGAACTTGATTCACGGGAATAAACAACAATTTGCATATCCCTCCCACCAACTTCTTTCCAATTTTTTATTTTTCCCGTAAAAATCCCATCTAATTGTTCACGTGTAAGTTGTGAAACCATATTTTCAGGATTTACAATTACTGATAAAGCATCAAAAGCAATTGTGATTTCTTTATACGCTCTTCCTGCTTCTTGTAATTTTATTTTTTCATCCATTTTAATTTTGCGTGACGACATGGCAATATCCGTTGTGTTATCAACCAAGGCTGCAAAGCCAACGCCACTGCCTCCGCCGGTAACAGTTATTTTCGCCATTTTATTTGATTTCATATAACTTTCCGCTTCTTTTTGTGAAAGTGGCAATACTGTATCACTTCCTTTAATTTTTTGTGCAAAGTTTACACTTGAATAAAGTGTCAATGCTAGTAAAATTGTTGTTGTTTTCATTGTGTGTTTTTTAAAATTTTTACAAAATTAAATATTCGTGTTTACCATTCTTTATTCTAGTATTATTAATTTATTATGTTGTGTAAATACTAAAATTTGTATTGCACCCTTACTGTTAATACATTGTCTTTAAGGTCTTTCCAATATGCGCTACTCCCAAGATTTATGCTTTTTTCATTGGTCACTTTATCATAATAAACAGTAAACTTAACATTGCTATCTAACTTATAAATATATCCCAATCCAAGTGTTGTATAGGTTATATCCTGTGTACCAGTTGTTTTATAGGTCGTTCCTTGAAATGCTAAAATTTTCGCTCCAATGTTATCGCCTGAAATACTTGTATTAGGATCGTACCAATCGTATTTTACAACAATAGCATGTTTGCTTTGCATTATATTTTGAACGAAATAAAAGTATGCTCCATTAAAATTACGTACATACACATCGCCTGGTTGTGTAGACGGGCTTGTAGTTGATGTTGATGTTCCGGGCTGTTGGCCTTGAATATATTCTCCTCTTAAAGTTGTTATCCCGAAAGGAAAATCAATTGAAACCTGACCATCTACACCAACGTATTGACGTTTTGCCATTGCCCCAAAGTTTGCTGTGTCTTTATTCATCTTGAAAGCATTTAATCCCGCAGAATCTGCATTTATAGTATAGACCTTGCTAGTGCCTTGACGAACTCCGCCATCATAATAGGAAGCTCCTAATCCCCATTTTATTTTTTCGTTTTTTGAAGATTTATCTGCTCTTACTCTTGCAATGATATCTTTTTGAAAATCAAAATCACTTGCTGTTCCTCCTGTTCCATTGATCACAGCAAAATCTGCTTTCAGGAAATTCCATGGAGAAGTTTTTGGCGCCTGTAGGGTAATCATAGCGCCTAAATCTCTTTCTCCGGGAAAAATAATTTGCGACATTCTACCCCTTTCCGGTGATTCCCTTGAACTGGAAGAATATTCTACTTCAAAACCAAAAGGACGATTAAACACCCCGGCTGTTAATGAAACCCATTTCGTCCAAGGATCTGTAATTTTTACATAAGCGTCTTTTATTCCCACCCCTTTTTCCGTTACATCAATTTGCAAAACATATTGTGACCAGTTTCCAGTGTAAACAGCTTTTAAACGGCCGCGTCTTACTGCAAAACGCTTATCGGAATATTGAGGAAAATTTCCTCCCGCATAAGAAGCTGCACCTATAGAATCAGCTACTTGGTATTGCGCCTGAATGTAACCGGAAAATTTTAATTTTTTTAAATGTGCGAGATCATCTTGGATTTTAACTACACTCCGGGCAAGTGTATCAATAGGATTTTCTGTGCTTTCCTGTGCATTTAATTTTGTAATGCTAACTCCAAGCGTTAACATTAATCCGGTTGCTGTTAATAAAACATTTCTTTTAAAACTCATTGTAACTAATTTATAATTAATGATACATTTATCTGTGGCAAATGTATTTTGAGTTTTAACTATTTATGTTAGGCGAATGTTAACATATTGTAAATAATATGGTTTCATATTCAATCATTGTTCGCTGTTATAGGCCGTTATGTCTTTTCCCATCTTTTTATTTACGAAATTGGTATTATTGGGAGTTTATAAAATAAAAAAAGAGCCGAATGAAATTTCATCGGCTCTTTTTATTTTTCAAAATTTTACAGCTCGTACCTGAAAATGGGCTCTACGTTTTCAATATCTTCAAAACTTACTTTCAAATCTTTAATCAGGCCATCATCAATACCATATACCCATCCATGTATTTGTAATTCCCGCTTTTTCCATGCGCGCTGTACAACTATTGTTTTAGAAAGATTGTGTACTTGCTCTACAACATTCAATTCTACTAACCGATTAGAACGTAATTGAAAATCTTTTATCGCATCTAACTCTGTATGATGTTTATTATATACTTCTTTAATATTTCGCAGCCAATTGTTTACAAATCCCTGGTCCTTATTTTCCATTGCTGCAAGAATACCGCCACACCCATAATGGCCGCAAACAATTACATGTTTTACGTGCAGCACTTCTACTGCATAATATAAAACGCTGAGCAAATTCATATCCGTATGCACAACTACATTCGCAACATTACGGTGTACAAAAATTTCGCCTGATTTGGTATTGGTTATTTCATTGGCAGGCACACGGCTATCAGAACAGCCAATCCAAAGGTATTCAGGGTTTTGGCCTAAAATAAGGGTTTTAAAAAAAGCTGGATCTTGCTTTAATTTTTCTTCAGCCCACTTTTTATTCCCCAATAAAAGCCGTTCATAGCTTTTGCGCATTTCTTTTTCCATGTTCAATTGGATTGGTTTGCAAATTTAGATCAAATTATGTAATTGAAGATAATAGTTTCTATTTATACAGGTCGAGTTTATTTTTTATAATTGTTACAAAAATAAAAAAACCACCGTAATTATAATTATTACTGTGGTTTTAAAGAGTTGATCGGGTTTATTTATTTCTTGTATTCCCACTCCACCTTCTTTTATTGTTTTGAGAAGAAGAGCCACCTTGCTTAGGTTTGTTGAAAGCTCTTTTTTTTTGTTGATTTTTAACAGCGGGAATAGGATTGTGATTCATCAAAGGGTAAGGGTGGTTATCAATTACAGGAATTGATCTTGAAATTAATTTTTGAATGTCTCTCAAATATTCTTTTTCTTCTGCATCACAAAATGAAAAAGCAATTCCACTTGCACCTGCACGGCCTGTTCTTCCAATACGGTGAACATAGGTTTCAGGAACATTGGGTAATTCATAATTAATAACATGCGACAAGTCTTCCACATCAATTCCACGTGCCGCAATATCCGTTGCAACCAATACACGTGTTTGTTTTGTTTTAAAATTATTCAGTGCATTCTGTCGTGCATTTTGCGATTTATTTCCGTGAATGGCTTGCGCGGAGATGCCTGATTTTGTAAGATCCCTGGCCACTTTATCAGCGCCATGTTTGGTACGTGTAAAAACTAAAGCGGAAACGATAGATTTTTCTTTCAGAAGATGTGTAAGCAATGATTTTTTATTTTCTTTATCCACAAAATACATTGCTTGCTTAATTGTATTTGCTGTAGATGAAACAGGGGGCACCTCTACTCGTTCCGGATTAACTAAAATAGTGCTTGCTAATTTTGAAATTTCAGAGGGCATGGTTGCGGAAAAAAACAATGTTTGTCTTTTTGCAGGTAATTTAATAATCACTCTTTTTACATCATGTATAAAGCCCATATCCAACATACGGTCTGCTTC
>JBBSPS010000044.1:0-20916 GCA_038258655.1 Bacteroidia bacterium | reverse complement strand
CACTTACAACAGCCCAACTTGCCAATAGCTGGAGAATTGGTACTAAAAATACAACTCAATCCCCATTGCCCATCACATTACTTTCCTTTGATGCAAAACCCAATGGTGATAATGTTGATTTGAAATGGAAAACAGCTACTGAAACCAATAATGATTATTTTACAATTGAAAAATCAAAAGATGGTTCTACATTTGAATTTGTTGCTAAATTAACAGGTGCAGGGAATAGTTATTCCATCCTTAACTATTCAACAATAGATGATAATCCTTATAAAGGAGTTTCTTATTACCGCTTAAAACAAACTGACTACGATGGAAAATTTAGCTATTCAAATATTATTGCAGTAGAATTTAACCCTAATAATACCTCTATTTTTTCAGTATATCCAAATCCAATAAATACCGGAGGAACGCTAAATCTATCTATTACAGGTAAAATTGGAGAAGAAGTAGTAGTTGTTGTACATGATGTAATAGGAAAAGAAAATTATTCGAAAGTAGTGGTATTACAAACAGAAGGTGATAATGTATATGTTATTGATGAATCTAATAGATTAGCCGCAGGAGTTTATTTCATAACAGCTACTTCCAACCAAACTATTTACAGTAAAAAATTAATTGTGAAATAAGTTTGCAGTTTCTTTCAACAAAGAAAGATTGCGCTTTATTCTAATCTTATAATCCAACCTATAATTGGTATAATATATTTCTATCGTCTTACAAAAAAGCGTCACCAGTGTACTTATCATCTTCTTAGAATCAATTTTTGTAAGGAAATAATAGTGAATAGTCGAAATTATTGATATTATTAGTATTTACATGTATCTACAACACTAAATTTGCGTAAAATAAGAAACTTAATATAGTTACGAATGCAAAAAGGACGGTGTTTTAGAGGGCTGAGCGTTTTTTTATTTGTTTTTGCGTGGGCTAGCCAATTTGCTCAAACAGGCCCTGCAGGAGTCGGAACTTCAACATCCAACAAACTTTGGCTTAAAGCTGATGCAAATGTGTACAATGATGCAGGTACTACTTTAGCTTCCAATAATGACTTAGTTCAACAATGGAATGATAAATCAGGCAATTCAAATAATGCTTCGCAAGCAACTTCCGGTAACAGGCCAAGATATGTAACAAATGTTATCAATGGTAAACCTGCATTGCGATTTACCGGTGATACCTATATTGATGCAGGAGCATTGGGCATTGTGGGTACAGGTGGCTTTACTTTTCTTTTTGTTTTTAAAGATACATCTTATGTTGCAGGCGCTATAAGTGATGGAGCAGGTGATTATATTCTTGACCGCACCCCAGCCAACAATGAACTAACAGGTTTGAAAATCAGCAGTACTGACAAATACTGTTTTCAGAAAAGAGATAACAGTGGCGGAGGTATAGGAGGTCCTGTAAGTACAACTGCCGTAAACACCTCTTCATTTCACATTATTGATTATATGCGGGAACGGGGTACTGCCTATCGCTTGTTTTTAGATGGTACATTAGAAACATCCATAGCAGATGGTGATGGCGATCTTACACCACCAAATCCACGTATTGGTAGACACGCAACTACTGCAAGTAATGGTATAAAAGGATACATCGCTGAAATGTTGGTATACGATTACCGTGTAAATAATGCACAAGTAAATATCCTAAACAGTTATCTCGCCGCTAAATATGGATTAACTATATCCAATGACAAATACTCTTATGATGCTACTCATAGTGTTGATGTAGCAGGAATAGGAAGAGTAGATGCCAGCAATACACATACAGATGCACAATCAGCTGCTATTTTAGAAGTGAATACTCCTGGTAGTTTAGGTGATGGTGATTATTTATTATTTGGGCATGATAATGCATCTATTGCATCATGGACAACTACCGAAGCTCCTAATTCAGGAACGGATGTTAAAAGATTAACTAGAGAATGGAGATTAGATGAAACAGATGGCGGCGGCGGTGATGGTGTAGGCACGATGAAATTTATTATTGATACTACACTGCTCCCTGCAAGAACTTCTACTTATACAAAATATGTGTTGATGGTTGATGCTGATGGGGATTTTAGTAGTGGAGCTTCCGTTTATGAGATGAGCTCACCCGGTGCAAATAATTATTTTGAAACAGCTTCCACCATTGATATTAATGATGGTGATTATGTTACTATTGGCGAAGTACGCCCAACCATTGGGTTTTCAGCAAGCATCTCTTCAGGATTTGAACCTGCCAATGCAAACTTAGCTGTAACTCTTAATTACATAGCTAAAACGGCTGTAAGTGTAACCTATAATACTGCTAATGGAACTGCAGTTGCTCCGGGTGATTATACGGCTGTTGCAGGCGGAACGCTCACAGTGCCTGTAGGCAGTTCATCTGCTAATATCACTATTACAGTTATTAATGATGTGGTGGTGGAAGGTGATGAAACTTTTACAGTTACTATTTCAGGGCCACCGGCAGGTATAAATCTGGGAACAATTACCACCCATACTTTTACCATTCATGATGACGATAATTTGAGAAAAATTTATTTTACTGCTGCGAGCTCCAGTGGCACTGAAGCTACAACCCCTGCTGTATTAACGGTTTCAATTGATGTTGCACAAATAGATCCAACAAATCCTACTACTGTTGATTATTCTGTTACCGGAGGGACTGCTACAGGTGGAGGTACTGACTATACTCTTGCAAGTGGAACTGCCACAATAGCAATTAATGCTCAAACCACTACTATATCAATAACAATAAATGATGATGCAATTTATGAAGCAAGCGAAACAATTATTGTTTCATTAACCAATCCTACAAATGGAAACTTATCTTCAACAAATCCAATTGATTACACCTATACCATAACCGATAATGATCCTCCTCCTGTTATTCAATTTAGCTCTACAAGTTCAAGTGGTGCAGAATCTGTAGCTTCTGTTAATTTTCCTGTAACACTTTCGTTTGCATCGTCATTTACTACCACCGTAGCCTATACCATTACAGGAACTGCAACAGGCGCAGGAACTGATTATACATTGGCCAGCGGAACACTAACTATTGCGGCAGGAGTTACATCGGCTAACATTACAGCAACAATTGTGGATGATGCCATAGTTGAATTTCCGGAAACAATTATTGCCACTTTATCTGCCCCTACCAACTCCACTTTAGGAGCAAACACTGTTTATACTTATACTATTACAGATAATGATGTATTTGGATATACTGGACCGGGTGGTGTAGGCGATCTTAACACTAATAAATTATGGCTAAAAGCGGATGCTAATGCATATAGTGATGCTGGAACAACATCGGCTGTTGATGCCGCAACGGTGCAACAATGGAATGACCAATCAGGTAATTCAAACAATGTATCGCAGGGAACGGCAGGAAACCGTCCTATATATAAAACAAACATTGTTAACAGTCAACCAGCTTTAAATTTTACGGGCAGCACCTATGTTAGTTCAGGAGCTTTGGGCATTGCCGCAACCGGAGGTTTTACGTATTTCCTAATTGTTGAAGCCACTTCCTATTCTGCAGGTGCTACCAATGATGGTTCGGGAGATTATATTTTAGACAGAACAACCGGAACAAATGAATTAGCAAGTTTAAAAGTAGCAAGCACCAGTAAATTTGGATTTCAAAAACGCGATAATTCGGGCGGAGGATTGGGTGGCCCTGTTACAACTACTTCTATTACTACCGGTGCTTTTCAGCTGATTGATTATATGAGGGTAAGGGGCAGTGCATTTCAACTATATTTGAATGGCACCATGGAAAACTCAGTAGCTGATGGGCAAGGAGACCTTACCCCGCCAGCTATGCGAATAGGAACACATCAATCGGGATCTAATGGATTAAGAGGGTACATTTCTGAATTAGTAGTATATAATCAAAATCTAAACTCTGCTCAACGGATAATAGTAGAAAATTATTTAGCTGCAAAATATGGCCTTAGTATTTTAGCTGCAAGCGATCATTTTGCTTATGATGCTACTTACGGAAATGATGTTGCCGGAATAGGAAGAGAAGATGCTACTAATTATCATACAGATGCACGTGGAAGCGGTATTGTAAGAATCAATAACGCTTCAAGCATGGATATAGCAGATTACTTTCTTTGGGGATATAATAACATCTCATTTGAAACCCGAGATTCCATAGATGTTCCTACTGCACAAGGGGTTCCGATGCGAATGGGGAGAGTTTGGAGAGCTTCTGAAGCAGGTGAATTAGGTACAATGGATATTAGTTTTGATCTAACTGGCCTGGGAAGTGTTACTACTGGTGACCTTCGTTTGCTAATAGACAAAACCAATAACGGTTTTGCTGATGAAACTGTTGCTGCCGGTACGATTATTTCAGGTGCCACGAATATGGGCAGTAATGTTTATAAATTTTCGGGAATTAACATTAATGATTCTTGGCGCTTTACGTTAGGAACTGTTAATTCTGTAGCAACGCCACTACCAATAAAACTGATATATTTTGCAGCTGTTAAAGATGCTAACCATGTGAATGTAAAATGGACAACAGCCACTGAATTAAACAATGATTATTTTACAATTGAAAAATCAAAAGATGGTTCTACATTTGAATTTGCTGCTAAATTAAAAGGTGCGGGAAATAGTTATTCTATTCTTAACTATTCAACAATAGATGATAATCCTTATAAAGGAGTTTCTTACTACCGCTTAAAACAAACTGACTACGATGGAAAATTTAGCTATTCAAATATTATTGCAGTAGAATTTAACCCTGATAATACCTCTATTTTTGCAGTATATCCAAACCCAATAAATACTGGGAAAACGCTAAATCTATCTATTATAGGTAAAATTGGAGAAGAAGTAGTAGTAATTGTACATGATGTAATAGGAAAAGAAAATTATTCAAAAGTAGTGGTATTACAAACAGAAGGCGATAATGTGTATGTTATTGATGAATCTAATAGATTAGCCGCAGGGGTTTATTTCATAACAGCTACTTCCAACCAAACTATTTACAGTAAAAGATTAATTGTGAAATAAGGTAGTAAGGATAACCCTTCGCTAAGCCTATCCTGATTAGTCGAAGGGTTCAGGATAAACTTCCGAACACATAGAAAAAAATTCAAACTATGGCTCTGAGGTGTCTACACTTAATTCACCTAAAAGAAACCTAACATTTTTTACTACCTTTGTGATATAAAAATAATGATACAATGTTAATAGAGCGGACAAACAATAACCAAATTACCATTACAGTTTCTTCTTCGGTTGATAGTTTCGGACTACAGCGGCTAATTGACTATGTCAAATACCTTGAAGCGACCGCCAAAAGCAAGGTAAAACAATCAGATATTGACAAGCTTGCTGATGAGGTAGCAGTAAGGCAAAAAAGAGATATGTAATTAACTAACCTAAAAATTGATTACATTTGCAAAGTGAAACAGCGAATTTACGTAGATACTTCAGTGGTTGGCGGATACTTTGATGAAGAATTTAAAGAAGCTACAATCGGACTTTTTCAGCGGCTTGAGAATAATGAAATAATTTTTGTTATTTCTGATTTACTTGACTTAGAGTTGATCGATGCTCCACCCCACGTTAGAGAATTGCTTCAAAAATACCCAACTGACAAGTTTGAACGAATATTATTGACAGAGGAAGCTATAAAGCTTGCAGACACTTATATTTCGGAAAAAGTAGTTGGCAAAACCAGTTTAGAAGATTGCCGACATATTGCACTTGCTACTGTGAATCGTGTAGATGTTTTGGCAAGCTGGAACTTTAAACATATTGTAAACCTTGACAGGATTAAGGGTTATAATTCTATTAATCTTCGTTTGGGTTTTCAAATGATCGAAATTAGAAGTCCTAAAGACCTTGTAAAATATGGAGACGACTAAAAAACAAAAGACTTTTGACGCTGTTAAAATGATGCGTGAAATTCGAGACAAAATAAGTATTGAAACTCAAAATATGACTTTCGAGGAACTTAAAAAGTACATTGAAAACCGCATTAAGAAAAGTGGGGTAAAACCTATAGGGCAGTAATATATTCTATTTTTTATCCTCAACGATCACAAAAATATCTTCATTATCACGTTTCATTAAATATTTTTCCCTCGCAAATTTTTCAAGGGTTTTAGGATTGGTATCCAATTCTTTTATATCTGAAGTAATTCCGGAAATTTCTTTAGCAAAATAGTTACGTTCTTCTTCCAGCTGTTTTACTTCCGTACGTAATTCACGCTGAGTGATCCAATCATTTTTGTCAAAAAACATCACCCATATTGTTAATCCGACAATAGTGAGCAAATATTTATTTTTCAAAAATGGTACTATTTTTTTCATCACCGCTAAATTAGCTACAAATCCTCTTACAAAAAACACGATGTGAAAAAGTTATTCCAATTATGAATGTTAATATGTTATACCAATTATAAATATAAAACAGTCCATTTTTTGGCCTCACCCTTTTATCCCTCTCCAAAAGAGAGGGGAGCTTTGATCTATTTTATATTTATAATTGGTATTAGTATTTCAATCTTATGAAACCTTCAAGGTTTTTAAAACCTGAAAATTTAGCAAAGGTTTATTACCTTTACAACGGTTTCAAATACACTCATGAAAATGAAAAACAAAATTGAAGAATTACTTAATGAAATTGAATCGTTTACAGCAAGCAGTAAAGAACATGTTGAGGAATTTCGTATTAAAATAGCGGGAAAAAAAGGGAAAATAACCGAATTGTTTGATGATTTTAAAACTGTTGCCCCTGAATTTAGAAAAGAGTTGGGACAAAAACTGAATGAACTTAAAAACAAAGCGCAGGAAAAAATTGATTATTTAAAAGAAAAATTTGAAAATAGCAACACGGAGAAAAAAGAAAATATAGACCTGACATTACCTGCTGAAACAGGTTCAATTGGCTCCCGTCATCCATTATCAATTATTCGTAATCAAATAGTAGATATTTTTGCCCGTATCGGTTTTACTGTTTCTGATGGGCCGGAAATTGAAGATGACTGGCATAATTTTACCGCGTTAAATACTCCTGCCGATCATCCTGCAAGAGATATGCAGGATACCTTTTATATCAATGAAAACCCTGATAGTGTATTACGCACACAAACATCATCAGTACAGGTACATGTGATGGAAAATACAAAACCACCCATTCGTACTATTTCTCCGGGCCGGGTGTACCGGAATGAAGCTATCTCAGCTCGCGCACATTGTCAGTTTCATCAGGTAGAAGGTTTGTATATTGATAAAAAAGTATCCTTTGCCGATCTGAAACAAACACTACTCTATTTTTCAAAAGAAATGTTTGGGGAAGAAACCAAGATACGTTTGCGCCCTTCCTTTTTTCCGTTCACCGAAATAAGCGCGGAGATGGATATTTCTTGCCCGTTCTGTAAAGGTACTGGTTGTAATATATGCAAAGGCGCAGGGTGGGTAGAAATTTTAGGCTGCGGAATGGTTGATCCCGCTGTACTTGATAATTGTAAAATCGATAGTAAACAATACACTGGTTTTGCTTTCGGTATGGGAATTGAACGCATTACAATGTTAAAATACCAGGTAAAAGACCTGCGTTTATTTTTCGAAAATGATGTTCGATTTTTAAAGCAATTTAAGTCAGTAATATAAATACGGTATGGATACCGAAGCTTTTCAAATTTTAAAATTTATGAATAACAAACACAGATTCGCAAATTCGTTTTTTATTCGTTATGTGTACCTAAAATGAACCCTTCCCGTCTACATCAAATCCAGGAAATGTTAAAGGCCGAACCTGTTGATCCATTCCTGAATTATGCGTTGGCATTAGAATATGCGAAACTCAACGATGTAAAAAAATCAATTGAATTAATTGAAAACCTGCTTTCTCACAACAAAAATTATCTTGGCGCTTATTATCAATTAGGAAGCTATTATGAGCAAACCGGGCAACTGCAAAATGCGATAGCTACATACAAAAAAGGGATTATAATTGCCCAACAACAAAAGAACAGAAAAACATTGGGAGAGTTGAATGAAGCGTTGATGATATTGGAAGGTGAGTAAAGATTGTATGTTAAATAAAATCAAAAAAGGTAAACAAACAAATAGTAAATTCGTGCCCAGATAAATAAAAAGTATTTAAAATTATGGCAGAAGAAATTGAACATATAAAATGTCTTATCATTGGTAGCGGGCCTGCCGGATACGCGGCAGCAATTTATGCTGCACGAGCAGACATGAAACCTGTTATGTACCAAGGCTTACAACCGGGCGGTCAATTAACAATTACCACAGAAGTAGAAAATTATCCCGGTTATCCGAAAGGCACACAAGGGCCTGAAATGATGGAAGATTTTAAAGCACAAGCCGAGCGATTTGGAACAGACGTACGTTGGGGATTAGTTACATCAGTTGATTTTACAGGGCCTATACATAAAGTAGTGATCGATGAAAAAACCACCATTACAGCGAATACCGTAATTATTGCAACGGGCGCTTCCGCTAAATGGTTAGGATTGGAATCAGAGCAACGCCTGAATGGTTTTGGTGTATCTGCATGCGCTGTTTGCGATGGTTTCTTTTTTAAAGGGCAGGATGTGGGCATTGTAGGTGCCGGTGATACCGCGGCAGAGGAAGCTACTTATCTTGCAAAATTGTGTAAAAAAGTATATATGATCATCCGCAAAAGCGAAATGAGGGCTTCAAAAGCGATGCAACATCGTGTATTGAACACACCCAATATTGAAGTAATTTATAACACGGAAACGAAGGAAATTATTGGAACGAAGAGCGTTGAAGGAGCTGTATTGAAGAATGACAAAGGCGAAGAACGGACAATCAACGTTTCCGGTTTTTTTGTCGCCATTGGCCATAAACCCAATACCGATATTTTTAAAGACTGGTTAAAAATGGATGAAACGGGCTATATACAAACCATTCCGGGCACAAGCAAAACCAATATCCCGGGAATATTTGCCACAGGCGATGCTCAGGATAAAGTCTATCGCCAGGCAGTAACAGCAGCCGGAAGCGGATGTATGGGCGCCTTGGATGCTGAAAGATATTTGGCTGATAAAGGGATTCATTAATTTTTTCCGAAAGCTTTAATCAGAATCATTCCCTGTCGGAATTATTTATTCTTTGCATTGCCCTTTTTTTTACATTTAGTAAAAAATTAAAGCGTATTATTTTATAGATGAAAAAAATACTTTTCCTTTTTATTTTACTATTTTCTGTAAATATATCATTTGCGCAATTTGCCGGACAAATTCCACAAGTAACCAAATACAATGCTGAAAAAGTAATTGATCCAGAATATGGAATAGTTATGTATGACAAATTAAACTTTGAAATAGGTGGAGATTCTGTTCGTAACGATAAAAAGGGATACGCTTTCCAAGGGTGGGTAGAAGATATTTATGAAAGTGGTACTGTTCTTCACAAAGGTTATTATGAAGACGGCCGCTTAAAATCATACCGGAATTTTTTTCCAAATGGCACCATTGAACGCATATTCAAAATAGTAGATTTCAAACATTGTAACATGCAAATATTTTATTATGATGGAAAAATAAAATCAGATGTTACATATTATGAAACTAATCCTCAGGTGTGGACTGATTATTATCACAATGGGCAAGTTGAATATACAGAAGAGAATGCCAAAAGTATGGATTACCTTATTCGGCGTAAGTCATATACTGAAGATGGCAAGCCACAGGAGTTATTTGAGATGACGGATCCAAAGAAAAAAATATATTCTAAAAAAGAATATTATGAAAATGGAAATATAAAAGCCGAAGGACAAATGAAATTTAGCCCCGCCGATGTGGATTACAAGAAAGATGGCACATGGAAATATTATGATGAAAAAGGACAAGTTACAACGGAGGAGTGGGTAAAAGGCGAAGCGATAAAATAGACCGTTGGCAATTAAACTTTATATAAGTAAAATTTTGTAGTAGATACAGAGATTCGTAAATTAGTATATATTCGTTATTAGCAGATGATATTACGTACAGAAAATTTAGTTAAAAAATACAAAAGCCGTACTGTCGCTAAAAACGTAAATGTGGAGGTTAAACAAGGCGAAATTGTTGGGCTTTTAGGGCCAAACGGCGCGGGGAAAACTACTTCATTTTACATGATCGTAGGAATGATCAAACCCAATGCGGGCAGAATATTTATAGATGAAAAAGATATTACACATGAACCCATGTACAAACGTGCGCAACTCGGAATAGGTTATTTGGCACAGGAAGCGTCGGTTTTTAGAAAACTGAGCGTAGAGGATAATATACGTGCGATACTTGAGATGACACTGTTAAATAAACAGGAACAAAAAGAAAAACTGGAAACATTATTGGATGAATTCCATTTACAACACATCCGTAAAAATTTTGGTGACCGGCTTTCCGGTGGGGAACGCAGGCGAACAGAAATTGCACGCTGCCTCGCTGTTGACCCAAAATTTATTTTATTGGATGAACCTTTTGCCGGTGTTGATCCCATTGCTGTTGAAGATATTCAAGCCATTGTTGCAAAACTGAAAGAAAAAAATATTGGCATATTGATCACAGATCATAATGTGCAGGAAACGCTTCAAATAACCGACCGTGCCTACCTGCTTTTTGAAGGCAGCATCTTAAAATCGGGAACTGCTGAAGAGCTAGCGAATGATGAACAAGTTCGAAAAGTTTATCTTGGAAAAAATTTCGAACTTAGAAAGAAGTAAGACTAGAGAAGTAGGAGGCTAAAAGTATCTTCATGCCATCCCCAATTATTGACGAATGATGCTTTTATTATACAATTTATCGAAACGAATTTAAAACAGAAAGCATACACCAAGCAAATTCTAAAACAAACAAAATATAAAATTGTTAAAAAAATAAGCTTTTTGTTAATAAAACAGCTGTATGTATACTCGCTGTATTTTTACTAAAGGCTTTCGGAAATACAAATATGTGTGTTTACAGAAATCAAGAGTTTTATAAAAATCCCCAACCAATATAAATACAATAAGATCAAAATAGTCCAGTCGTTTTTTTATCTTCGGCGAAATGAATACAGCATATCTTATATTGGGCAGCAACAAAGGTGATAAGCTGCAAAACCTGCAACAAGCCATACACTTGATTGAAAAAGAAATTGGTTCTATTATCAAAATATCTGACACGTATAGTACTGCTGCCTGGGGAGATACGTCACAACCCGATTTTTTAAATCAAGCTATATGTATTCAAACTTTTTTATCTCCAACCAATGTGTTGCAGGGGGCATTAGAAATTGAAAAAAAATTGGGACGTATACGGGATCAGGAAAAATGGAAGGAACGCATAATTGATATTGATATTTTGTTTTATGACAATATTATTATTGATACACCTGATCTGAAAATACCACATCCCTATATACAGGAACGAAAATTTGTATTGGTCCCATTATTAGAAATAGCTTCAACATTTATTCATCCTATATTTCATAAAACTATTGAAACACTTTTAAAAGAATGTACCGATACGTTGGAAGTACAAAAAATCAGCTCCTAATCACACTTATTACAGCCACAAGGGCTTTAATAAACATTTTATAATTAAAACATAATAATGATAGGTGGTTTCAGGGGTTAATAGCTCCCAATGGTTGGAAATAGTGTTGTTTTTCAAAACAATCAGCATCAATCCCATTAGTTGTATTTATTTATAAATGATAAAAAACTTTCATTATTTGAAAATTTAATTATTTTTGCACCATATTATGAATAGAAGGACTAAAATTAAAACCCATAAGAACTAAAAAAAAATAAAAAATGAAGAATCTATCCTTACAAAAATTCTGTTTAGTACTAGTTGTAGTTATTGGTATAACTGCTTGTACCGGACTTGGTAAGTTGGTTAAAAAAGCCGACACTATTACCTATAAAGTTACACCCGACCCAATGGAAATGCATGGAGATAGCATTACAATAAGCGCTACAGGCACTTACCCTCCAAAGTTGTTTCCTAAAAAAGCGGTGATAACAACCATTCCTGTTATTAAATATAATGGTGGCGAAAAAGCGCTTAAACCTATTGTATTAATGGGTGAAAAAGCTGAAGGTAACGGTACTAAAATAAATTACGCTAAAGGTGGTAATTTTTCATATACTTCCGATAAAGTTGCTTACGTACCTGAAATGAAAGTTGCTACTTTGGAACTTAGAGCAGCAGGACAAGTAAAGAAAAAAGTAAAGAATCTTCCCGCTAAAAAAGTAGCTGATGGAACAATAATAACTCCATTATTAGTAAAAAGCGATGAGAAAGCAATAATGGCCAAAGACAATTTCCAAAAAATTATTCCGCGTTCACAAACAGGTAATATTTTCTTTGTGATCAATCAGTCACAAGTACGCAGCACTGAAATGAACAGCGCTGAAATGAAATCATTTAAAGAATTTGTAATGTCGGGAATCGCTCACGGGTTTGTGTTTAAAAATATGAATGTATCAGCGTATGCTTCACCGGATGGGGAATTAACATTGAATGCTAACCTTGCTGAAAATCGTGCTAAAGAAGCTACAAAAGCAATGATGGCGATGTTTAAAGATAAAAAAATGAAAGTAGATTCTGCTACAAGAGAAGGGTTCTATAATAAAGTAACTACCGCTGAAGATTGGGATGGTTTCAAAAAAGCGATGGAAGCATCTACTATTCCGGATAAAGATTTGATCTTACGTGTTTTAACAATGTATCCTGATGGAGAAACACGTGAAAAAGAAATTAAAAATTTGTCAAAAACATATACTGTAGTTGCGGATAAAATTTTACCTCAATTGCGCAGAGCGGTATTAACATTAAATGCGGAAGAAAAAAGCCGCACAGATGAGCAAATATCTACATTAGCCACATCAACTCCTGATAGTTTATCAGTAGAGGAAATGCTGTATGCTGCTACATTAACTACTGATATTAATACAAAGTTAGACATTTACAAAAAAGCGGAAGCTAAATATGGTAGCGATTGGAGAACATCTAATAATGTTGGATATATCTTATTGACACAAAATAAATTAGCGGATGCAGAAACTGAACTGAAAAAAGCAGATGGTCTTTCAGCAAATAACCCGATTATTAAAAACAATTTAGGAATTGTTGCTAGTTGGAAAGGGGATCGTAAGGCAGCAATGGATCTTTATAAAGCTGCTGGCGGTGCTCCAGAAGCATCATATAATATGGGTATCATTGAAATTAAAGATGGTAATTATCCTGCAGCTGTTACTGATTTTGGAAGCAACAACTCATTTAATTCCGCCTTAGCTAAATTATTAAACAAAAATAATGACGGCGCCATGTCAACCATCGATAACTCTACCGAAAAAGATGCCGCTCTTTCATTTTATTTAAAAGCGATTGCCGGGGCACGTGAAAACAAAGCAGATGTTTTAACCAATAACCTAAAAGTTGCCATACAAAAAGATGCATCATTTAAACAAATGGCAAAAGATGATGCTGAATTCATTAAATTTAGAGATAACGCTGACTTTAAAGGATTAGTAAATTAATTTAATAATACGTTTACTAAACGAAAACGTCATGTTTCGCAACTGCTGGACATGACGTTTTTTTGTATACGGTATTGTTGTAACTTTGTATAGCTCATGAATAAGTTAAATAAAAAAAATAAGGGTACTTTCATTACTTTACTGTCAGCAATATCACTAATGCTCTTCT
Organism: Bacteroidia bacterium; assembly: GCA_038258655.1. Taxonomy (GTDB): domain Bacteria; phylum Bacteroidota; class Bacteroidia; order 2-12-FULL-35-15; family 2-12-FULL-35-15; genus 2-12-FULL-35-15. Next base: position 7,217 of record JBBSPS010000044.1, on the reverse strand, counting down.
TTACCGTTTTTTCTTCTCAATCATATGCTCATAATACATTCATTCCATCAATTGCCTCAGATACAACAAAACAAGAGTACCTGGAGCTAAAAGGGAATGTGCGCCAATCGAAATCAGTAAATGAAAAGGAAAAAATAAAACCAATTGATAGCGCTGAAATTGCAATTTATTCCAATGATACTCTATTTTCAGAAGTATATACAAATAAAAAGGGGCGATGTATATTTAAACTTCCTTTGGATACAACGTTTAAAATAAAAGTTTCAAAACCTGGATTTACCACTAAATACTTTGAAGTAAATAGCAGCGTTCCACTTGATAAAAAAAACACATTCAGTTTTAGTTTTGATATCGATCTTTTTGAAGTAGTGAAAGGGTTGGATATATCTATACTTCAAAAACCAATTGCTAAAGTAACATATAACCCGATAGTGGAACAATTTGCTTACGATATTAAATATACAAGCCGTATTAATATGGATTTAAAAAAGATGTATAAAAATTACTATTTAATTCAAAAAGTAGGGATGGATACATTGAAAATTCAACCGCTTACTCAGCAAAAAAAACAATAGCTCACAGTTTGATTTAACTTTTTCTTCTCTCCAATATCCATAGCCTTCATAATAACCTATCATGTCAATACAAAAATTTAATTTACGTGTTTATGGGATTTTAATTAATTCGTATAATCAGGTATTGCTTACCGATGAATTGATCAAAGGGCATGAAATAACAAAATTTCCGGGGGGTGGTTTGGAATTTGGTGAGGGTTTGACCGATTGTATTAAGCGTGAATTTAAGGAGGAAACAATGAATGAGGTGGAGGTAGTTGAACATTTTTATACCACTGATTATTTTCAGGTTTCCGCATACGATACAACGCACCAGGTAATCAGTATTTATTATATTGTAAAGCCCGTTTTAACTTTTGAAATTAGCACAAAACAGAAGCCGTATGATTTTGGTGATTGTAAACAAATTTTCAGGTGGAAAGACCTAAAAACCATTTCGGAGAATGATTTTACATTGCCCATTGATAAAAAGGTTGGAAAAATGCTGCATAAGAAATATGGTAGTTTAATTTAATCGTTGTGGAACGATCAATTCAAATTCAGGAATAGTAACGTAAAATTGCGATTTATCAATTTTACGCTCCATTAAATAGCTGCCACGCATTTTACCAATATCCGTTGTTAATCCGCAAGCTGATTCATATTCAAAAATTTCTCCGGGTTCCAATACAGGTTGTTCGCCTACCACACCTTCGCCATCTACTTCGCTGTGCTCACTATTCGAATCAAATATATCCCAATGACGGGATAATAATTGAACAGTATAATCACTTTTGTTTTCTATACTGATACGATATGAAAAAAGAAAATGGCGATGTTCGGCGTCTGAATGTTCGCTTTGGAACTTGGTTTCAACGCTTATTTTAATACCATGTGTTACTTGTGTGGCTTGTGTTCCCATAACATTGTGTTTTTAAATGCTCGGACTTACTCCTACAATAGTAAACATTTATTGATCATAAAAACAACTATTGCGCCAAAAGATTTTCAACCGGATTAATTGGATAAATCTTTTTAAACGGATTTATTAAGAGGGCCAACGGACAGGATAATGTTATTACCTCATTGAATTCAGGCGTTTTATACCAATTAATTGATCATAAAATGTGCCTTGTTGACGATGGTAAACATACAAGGTATAATCGTTTTCGGTTTCGTAATGTGTACCTTCAATGAATGTTTCATCAGCTACAGTTGCACCATCTTTTAAAAACGCGTATTCGTAATTATAATAACCTTGTTTTAAATACAAGGTACATTCGTAGCCGAAACGTTTTTCGTTGTAATGCATCAAATTTTCCTGATTACATTTCCACGCGTTAAATGCGCCAAATACGTATAAATTTCCATCAGTTAATGTTCCATCATACGGCAGAAAAAAATTTACATAACAATATTCCGCTTCCACTTCGCTATTTGTTCCTTCCTGAATTTTTATTAAATATTTTCCATTTATATCAGTATAAGTAGAGTAGCGCTTGTAGGCCCTATTCTCATCGGTAGTTAGCGTAACGTGATAACCTGCTGAATCAGATTTAACAGAATTGATCCGTTCGGAATGGTAGCGAATACTTTTCATATCAAAATATCGAAATTCATTGCCTCCCGGAAATACATTTTCCTGGTCATAATCATAAACCAGTTCTACGTCCTTCACAAGTACCGGCTTAAAATTGCTCTTCATATTGTCCCAACGATTATTTTGTGTGATCACTATTTTTAGATCGCCAAATGGATTAGAGATCGTGTAGCCGGTGTGATTAAGTGTAAAATCAAGTTCTTGCTTATAATTCCTGTCTTCAATGATACTTGCAGGAGTTACGTGTGATTGGATAAGTATTTTGTTTTGATACACCATAAAACGCCTTGTAATGGCTATATTTTCAGGATTCCCATCCAAATACACTTTTACTATATAATTTCCTGATTTAGTGATGCGAGTCGCATTACTTGGAAAAACTATATTATAGTGTGTGAATTTTTGAAATGTATTTTGCGAATAGCGATAATAATTGATAGTATTATCTATAAAACCATCTATGTATTCAGTAGGTTGCAGGCCGGAGGGTTCCCAATTGGCATTACAATGAATAAGGGTATATGTATAGGTTTTTAGATCAGCATCCAGATCATCAAAACTTAACTTTAGTTTTTCATCCGAATCAAGATTTAAAATAGGTTGTGATAATTCAAAACTTTCGTCATGCAATTGAATAGTTTTAATAAATTTTTTGTACACGTAATCTTCATATCTGATGGCATTGTCGCCATAATAATCATCAGATGAGGCAGTGGAAGGGTTTGTTTCTGATTTTTTATTTTTTTGTGCAAAGCAATTTGTGCTACAAACAAAAAACACAAACAAAAATACAGATAGGTAAAAGCTTTTTTTATTTGCCATTTTAATAATCTAAATATTGCTGATACAATGTTTGCAAATATGCTTTTGCTTGTATTAAAATAGTGTCATTTAACGATGTTTGTGATTTAGGTTGTATGCTTCCTGCTTTTTGCAATGCAAAGGAATATATAATGTTTTGTTGAGGCGTTATCCATCCCAACACATTTTCATTGGAGTAATATGCGAATTGTTTTGAACTTTTGTTAAACACATCCTTACTCCAAACAAAATTAGTGTACGACAATTTTAATTGAGATAAAACAATTGCGGGAATATCATTTTGATTGCAGATTTTATCCATTGTTTTCCCGCGTAAGTTATCAATAAGCGCGCCACCGGTTATCATTCCCGTAATTCTTCTGCCTTCGGGCAAATTCATATCCCTATTTTTTGGCAAAGGGTGCCCATGATCCGCTACTAAAATAAATATGGTGTTATTATACCATGATTGTTTTTTTGCTTCATGAAAGTAATTATACAGGCAATAATCGGTGTAGTAAGCCGCTTTTTTAAAGCGTTCCTGTTCTTCGCTTCCATTGAATGGTGTTTGCATGGTTACTTCAAATGGCTCATGTGTACTCAATGTCAGGATCACAGAAAAGAACGGTTGAGTTTCATCTTTCATTTCATCCAATTGTTTCTTAAAAACAAATTCATCATGCGCCCCCCATTTACTATTTAGCTGATTTTTTTCAAAATTATTTTTATCAATTATTTTTTCGAATTGAGTGTTCAATAAATATGATTTCATATTGGCAAATTCCACTTCACCACCATAATAAAAGGATGATTGGTAGCCTTGTTTGCCTAATTCAATATTCAATGATGGCAATTGTTCGGCTTTACTTGGTGTAGTAATTACTGAATTATTTGGCTGGGCCGGAAACCCACTTAATATTGAAACCAGGCCTTGTTCTGTCCTGAACCCACTTCCATACATCTGTGTAAACAATAAACCCTCTTTGCGCAATTCATCAAAATGAGGGGTTACATTTTCTTCGCCACCCAATGCTTTTATAATATCAGCAGTCCAGCTTTCAAGTATAATTATCACAATATTGGGTTTGCCTTTAAATACAGTTTGTGTTTTATCAGATGTAGTGATAAATAGATCATCAGTAAGTTGTTTAGCTTTTTTTGCATCCATGAACACATATGGGTTTTTAGTGTCATTTGCATCTAAAATGCTATGCGCCAAATACCAGATATTGTTAGTCGCTATTTGATTATTGATCTGTAAATTGGAATAATAAGCGCTGCTTTCATTAACAGGGGCCAGTTGTAAGCCTCCCCGATAACCGATTACAAGTAAAATCGGCAGAATAATAATTTGTAAAATCCGTATTTTTTTGTTTTCAATAGGATAGGAAAAGTTGGTAATATATTTACGATAGATTTTAAATCCGATATACGCAAAAATTATACAGGATGTAACCAGCAGCAATATCGACCACAATGAAATATAGGTCAGCACTTCCTTCGGATATAATAAATAACTGAATGCACGAGCGGTTAAAAGTGTTCCCCATTCGCCATACATCTTGATATTAGCGATACTCAATATTGAAACAATGGTGATCAGCAATATGTTGAATGCGAGATTAATACGATGAATCAATCTTCTTTTATAAAATTGCTGTAATATCCATAAAATATAAGGGATAAGGGTAGCAGCGCAAGCCGCAGAAAGATCCAGACGTAAAGCATAGAAAAAACTTAACCCTGTTTCGGAATGTTGCCCATCCGGAATTTTAGTGTGATGGTATAGTATAAACAACACTCTAAAAAATGCGAAATACAGTATCCAAAAAATAATGAGCCGAAATAAATAATGTATTTTAATATTTCTTAGTTTCATTTGTTACGGTAAATATAAATTGCCTGTTCCATAGAATGTTTTTTTTACGGTAGTTGGGTGACCATAACAATAGACATCACCAACCTGATCAATACGGGATATCAACAAATCAGTCGCTGAAATATAACACAGTCCTGTTGTATATGATTGTACCCAAGCATAGTTAGTTAGTAGGTCCTTTGAATATAAATAACCAGTTCCACCAATACTGCATGAATGTTCGTATGTTTTTCCATGCAACGTTAAATCGCCACCACCAAATAAATGGGATACAATTTGTGAGCTATTTACAGTTAATTCAATACTTCCCGAATTTTTTGTTTGTATTTGAAAGGTATCCGTAGTAATTGTATTTATACTTTTTATATTTCCTGTTCCGTTTGATGTAATATATTTAACAAAAGGCATTTTAACATATACATTAAATGGTTTATCATAACTTCTGGCCCAGTTGCAGCGGTTTTTATTTTTTATGTATAAGGTACCGTCGGTTATTTCAGTTTTAATTAACGGAATTAAATTTTCTCCTGCTTCTATTTTTACTTCGTAAATAGCATCCTGTGTAATAAATACATTCAAATTATTTTCAACATAAATTTTATCAAAACTGCCAATGTTTCTAATTTCATTTTCAATAGAGCCTGTTCGCTTAAAGCAATCGCACCTGTTTTCTTTTTTGCATGCAGAAAAAAATAAGAGCAAGAGCACTACAAAAAAGATGTTGATGTATTTTAAATAATTCATTTTAATAACTTATTATTTGCTTGCTTGTAGTTAATTGCTCATTGCCTGATCGCCAATTGTTTAAAATTGGTAACCTACTCCCCACTCAAAATAATCGGCTTTTGCCCAATGAGTAAGCAATGTTACATTTACTATAATATGTTTTGTAACTAAATATCGTAATCCTACGCGATGAAAGAACATTCCGTTATATGCTTGTTTTTTATAAAAGTAATACCCGAAATCAATCGGCAAGGACAATCTATCCATATTAAATGAATAACTGATTTTTATACCCGCCTGAATAATATCGGATATTTTACAAGTATAAATTGAATCCTCTGCCCAAATTTTTTTGGTGGCATTGTTATAAAATAGCTCTACGCCGCCACCTAATTTATTTTTATAGTTTAATGTACGATATAAATTTGCTTGTAAACCATAAGCCATATATCTTGGACTTCCGGGAGGTTCAATTTCTTTTATGCCCGCTACTCCAATTATCATTCCACTCCAATTTTTTGCAACGGGAGGGATAGAATCTTTTTTCAATGGCAATACTTTGTTGCCAAAAATATAGCTTATGCCTAAATTAACAGTAGCCATGTTCAATCCTAAATTAGGAGTTGTTATCGCTCCATTTGAAGCGTGCGATAATCCTATTCCTGAATCAATTCTCCAAGATTTTGAAAGCATCACAGCTGTGTTTAGCCGCAGATTTACGAAACCATTAAAATGTGAACCGATAGCATTCTCATGATGATTTTTGATCCTGTCGAATGGCTTTTCTAAATATGCTACCCCTATACCAAGTCTTAAATTTAAGCTCGTTTTACGTTTTAATTTATTTAACCTGAGGTTGACGTAAGGATACAAGGCCGATAAATTGCCTAATTGTTGGGGGTTTGCTAAATATAAATATAGAGAGCAAAAGCCTATTTCAGGGTAATGATGCATTTGTTGCCAAAGTTTACTACCATCGGTCCTGAAAATATAATTTAATTCTCCACCATAAATATGGCCTTTAATTAATTGCCCCATATTTTCGCGATGACTTATGATAAATCCATAATGTGCCTGCGGAGAAATTAAAAAATTCTCTTTGGGGGAATTTTGCGCTTTTAAGGTAGATTGCATCGTAAAAAGTAATATACCAACCAGTGCTAATTGTTTTTTTGTTGTCTGCATAAATGATCTGTTCATATGTGTTTACAAGACATACAAAAATATCAAAATTATCGGTTTTTACACGTCTTGTTTTTCAACACTTAGTACTACATTTGTGAAAATGGTGAGATTATGAAAGAAAAATTAAAAGCATTCGAACGTTTATTAATTATAATGGACGAATTACGCGAAAAATGTCCATGGGATAAAAAACAAACTATCGAAAGTTTACGTCATTTAACCATTGAAGAAACATACGAACTTGCTGACGCTATTCTGGATAAGGATATGACAAACATAAAAAAAGAACTGGGTGATATTTTGTTGCACATTGTTTTTTATGCCCGCATTGCTTCTGAAACAAATGAATTTGATATTGCAGATGTAATGCACTCGCTTTGTGAAAAGTTAATTTATCGTCATCCTCATATTTATAGTGATGTAAAAGTGGATAATGAAGAACAGGTAAAGGAAAATTGGGAGAAGCTAAAAT
>JBBSPS010000043.1:0-21293 GCA_038258655.1 Bacteroidia bacterium | reverse complement strand
CCTTGTGGACATCTATACCACAACCGATGGAAACTATTTGTTCGTAATGAATCGTTTTTTTCATTGTATAGGTTTTTAGTTTACACAATGCTACGAAAAATTCATCGGTGTTTGTGCGCAACAGCACATGGCTATTTCATGTCGTAATTTATTTTGTTCTGTTTGTAATAAATTGTGTTTACAACAAAATTACGTTAAAAATATAAATTATTTTGATTATAAAGTAAATAATTATGTTTAATACAAATTAAATTACGTTCAAGTGATAAAGCAGAATAAAAATGCTTATTTTATATTTGTGGCTATTCTTACATTATCCCAGAAAATCAATATGACTAAAAAAGCACTTAATAGAATTAAAATAGTTTTGGCTCAAAAGTCAAAAAGCAACAAATGGTTGGCAGAAAAATTGAATGTAAATGCACCCACAGTTTCTCAATGGTGCAGAAATAAAACACAGCCAGCATTAGAAACATTCTATGAGATTGCCAAGTTACTTGATGTCGAAGTGAGAAAACTATTTGCCCCCACGAAGGAAAAGGATGAATAGATGATACTTCCAGCTTATCTTAAATGAATATATTTTTTAGCCTTTCTATTGCTTTAGGAGTATAGCTAAAGGTTTCCCACACTGTCTTAAAAGCATTGTTTCCCATATCCTTTCGGAGCTGAACATTTGTTATTAACTGATCCGTTTTATTTATCCATTCTTCTTCTGAAGAAGCGATACTGCCATTTTCTCCGTCTTTAATAATTTTATTCAGCGGTAGCATATTGGGCGCTACAACCGGAATCATATTTACTGAAAAATCAAGGAGACGATTAAAAGATTTGCCTGAAGTATTATAGCTGTTATCCACAAATGGAAGCAGTCCAATATCAAATGCCAGGCTGTTCAGTTTAAAGTGGTAGTCATAGAACGGAACCGGTTTCTCATAAGTTATTCTAAGCGCCTTCAAAACTCCATACTGTTCAGCTATTTTTGGAGACCAGCCAAATAATACGAACTCAACACCTTGCTTGTGTTTTTCCAATAGGGCAGCAATGGGCTTTTCAATCGTTTTAAGATCGTTACCCTGGCTTGCATCGAGTATAATGCCAATTCTTACTTTGTCTGTGGTGTTGCGGTTGATCTGCGGAATTTCCTCAAAGGTAAAGTTGGAAAGCAGGTTAGGAAAACGTTCAAAATATAATAGAAATTCCTCCTCATGCTTTTGCACCAGGTCATTATAAAAATTCAATATCTGAGTGTTAGGAGCTGATAGAATATCCACTTTGGACAAATTTCCAATCATCATTTCTTTTAATTCCGGCCTTAACTTTTTATAGTCAGGATGGTATTCAGGCAGCTCGTGATAATTGGTGTCCATATCCATTACAAATTCTATGTTGTCATTTATCTCACGCATATTTTTGATAATATAACCGACATTAGTAAACATTGCTGGAATAACAACATAATCAGCCCATTTCACCAATCTGAAATCGACCGGGCTATCATAATCATCAAACATTTTATTGAAATCCCATTTGTGGATATGGCCGATAATTGCTGTGTGAGTATCTGTTCGGTTCAGCTCCAGCGCAGGTAATATCATCCGGTAATATCCGGTTTCATTCATGCAGGGAGAAAGAAATAGCACATGAATTTTATTATCCTCCACGTTATAGTGAGGATACATTTCTTTAAAATCTTTTGCCGTGTTTAAACGGGAATACAGTTGTTTTAATGTTTTCATAGTTTAATAAATTTTAGTTCCTTGTTTGTACAATTCAAATGGTTCAGTTTTCTTTCCATCATTTTCAAAAATTCCAGCTATTTTAACATTGCTACCCCATTTAGCAATGAGGTTACGCAGTCCACGTAATCCTTTTTCCCGGTCACGGTTCTTGGAGTACCGGTGTACCCAATCGAGTGAATAAAATGTTCCCTTATTCCCGTCTATCCATTCCACTCTACATACCGTGAATGAATCTTCTCTAAGTTTCCAAGCCATAAAAAAAAGTGTATATTTGCGTTAATAATTTATTGGTTTTTTGTATTATATATAATTATAAATCAGCCTGTTACGTTAGTATCAGGCGCATTTTTTGTTAAATAAAATTCTCTCGATGGATATTAGGAATGGTTCGACTTCATTCCCGTTGCGGGTACTATACCGGAAAGGGAGCAAATTTTGCTCCCTTTCCTTTTTTTATTCTCTCCACATTGCCCGTCCCCGTAAGTCGTCAGTAAAATCAAATTATTTAATTTCTCCGTTCGAACTCTTCCTTCTGAAAACACCGCATTTTCCTTCAAGGTCGAACGGATAATTTCTTGTTTTCCGCTAACCTCCGTATTATCAAAGAGATGCGCCAAATTCTGAACAGCGGTCAATCCTTTTTTCAAATAACTTCGGTATTCGACTTCGACTTGGTTGAAGCCTAATTGTTGGCTGAGCATAGTCTCAATTTTCGGTTCTATATTGCGTTTTATTTCTTTATAATCCGCCATTTCCATTTCACCATCGAGCATCATTTGTTGTGCTTTGTTCAGGCGTTCCTTATTTTTTTCAATCTCCACTTGTAAAGCCTGTTTATCAGCGTTTTTCTCCCCACTCTTGCTTTTAATATATCGTTGAGGATAAGTTCGTACATTTCTTGAATCCCTGCTTTAAACTGAAATTTGGCGATATAATTAGAAAACGCATTGTTAACCAATTCGGCTTTCACCCTCTCTTTGCACGTCCCCTTACAATGGTAATAGTAATGCTTTATTCCACTTCCTCCTGTTGAACCACTTCCACACAATTTTCTGCCACATCGTGGGCATTTCAAAAAACCACGAAGTGGCAATTCATCCTGAACACAAATTTTATACGTGTTTTTGAATCGCCTTCCTGAAAGTGCAATTTGAACCTGATCAAATAAAGCCTCCGAAATTAATGGTTCATGATTTCCTTTTACAATTTGTACGTCCTCCTGTTTATAAGCAGGAATAATAATTCTTCCGCAATAAGCAGGGTTTTTAAAATACTCATAAAATTGGCTTTTCTTAAATTCGAATCCCTTTTCAATACACATCCTTCTTACTTCGTCAATTCCATATTGCCCAGTTGCTAAAGTTTCAAATACCCATCTTAAAATTGGAGCGTATTTATTTAGAACAATAACTTTTTTACCATTATCATCCAATGCATTGTCATAGCCTTTAGGTGCTGAAGAAATCCATCGTCCTTCTTTTCTCGCTCTTCGCATTCCCACCAAAGTATTTAATGCTCTTCTGTCGTTTTCAACTTCGGGGGCGGATAAATAAAAAGCAAGCATGATTTTATTTTCAGGAATACCTAAATCCAAAGGTTGCTCGATTGCCTGTGGTTCAATTCCAATTTTATTTAAAGTGCTTATCATCGCATACGCATCGGGAGCGTTTCTTGAAAACCTATCCCACTTTGTGAAAATTAAAAAATCGGCCTTTAATTTTCTGTTCTTGAGTTTCATCAAAAGAATATTGAAGGCAGGTCGTAAAAAAGTTTTTGCGGAGTAATCTTCTTTTATGACTTCCACCATTTGGATAGAATTCATTTCACAATACTTCCTCAAAAATTCTTCTTGATGCCTTAAGGAATATCCTTTGTCGGCTTGCTCATCGGTTGAAACCCGAATGTAAAGAATTGCTCTTTTCATATTTATTATTTTATGCTGCTTGTTTCAAATCTTCTTCTTCTACCTTTTGTTTTGCTTCTTCAAATTCAAGTTCCCGAACTTTTTGTTTTAAAAACACTTCGTAATCCAAATCAGCCATCTTGTATAAAAATTCTCTTATTTCTAAAATTTCTTCGTTAGAATATTTAGAACCATCTTTTTCAAGAACTGATTTGCATTTACTTAAACTTATTTTTTCAATTTCTTTTTTCATAACTCCTCCTAGTTCACATTTTCTCCCACTTTGAACAATATCAATACATCTTTTGAAAGCACCTCCTCTATTGGGCAATAGTTATCTACTCCGGCAGATTTTATCGGAAAGACTTGCATGTTTCAAAAACAAATGCCATACTGATTAAGACCTCAGATAAGCCCTAATATCAGGTTCAAGGATCGTCCGGAACAGGAAATAAAAATGCGTTCATACTTTTTTGATTTACTCTCATGATCATCGGGAGTAAAAGTAGAACGGGCAAAAAAAATGGTTATCGCTTTAATGATAACTGTTTAAAAAAGTGCTGCAAACTATCAGCTTATGCAACTTTGATTAAAAATATTGCAATCAGGAATTGAGAAAATTCCATGCGGTAGTAATGCGGATGTAATGCGATAGTAATGGAGTAGTAATGGGGAAGTAATGTGAATGGCATGCAAAGTATGACATTAGATTGTGAATTTTTTCCGTTAGATCATCCTTTCTTCAAGTAGATCTTTCCAAATGATAAATCCTTTGCGATCAACGGAGTAATCGTGAACAATCCGGCTAAAATTGTCGGTTTGCACTTCAACATATTGCTGTCTTCCTTTCGCTCTTATTAAACCAAGTTCCAAATCTATTTGTTTTAATCTATTTTTAAGCGCTTGAATATTTTTATCTACATGCCAAATATAAGTTGCCTCTTCTGTGTCAAGAGTTTCCCAAACTATGTGGTATTGTTGCTTACTGGAAAGAAGAAATACAAAAGAAAATGGAGATAAAACAAAACGGAGTTTCAAAATAGAACTTTCATGTTTTTGCGAAAGGTAAACCAACTGGCGATGGTGCTTTACATTTTTATTCTTTAAAATGTCATCCAATAAATCCTGTTCAGAATTATAAAGTGGTGCTGTCTTCTGTTCATCTCCCTGAACTTGTTTTATATCGAGTAAATTTTCTTCGTTAGTAGGAACTTTTCCCATAATCCCTTTAGAAACAAAGCGAAATTTTACGCTGTCAATTATCTCCCGATTTATTTTACTCAGATCATGCGACGATGCTGTATGAAGCAAGGGAACACCATTATGAAATTTTGTAAACACATCGATCTTTACTTTTTTTGTTTTTAGAATCTTTGAAAAGTATGGTTTTAATACTTCAAACTCTGGACGCATTTCAGAGTTTTCAACCTCAAACTCTACATCTATATTATTTTTTGGAATAAGATGTTTAAAAGCGACTGCTCCAAACCTAAATTCAAGTTGCTCAATCGGAATATTTAAACGCTCTTCATAAACAAAAGAATTTGGTTCTACATTTTCTTCTTTGGATTGATCGAACAGTGATCCATGTAAATACAATTTCTTGTAATAGCTATTTCTTTTCTGAAATAATTTTTCAAGGTATTCTATTTTGTGATCCCGATAATCATAGATCGTGGGTGTTATTTGAGAACGTTGTACTCTTCCTATGTACTGGATCAATTTCCCTTCAAATGAAAAAGGATAAACTAAAAATAAACATTCAATTTTTTGCAAATCACTTCCCTCTCCAAAATATTGTCCGGTAGTAATAAGCACTTGAAAATTTCCAGCCTTTAGTATTTCCCATTTAGCGGATTTGTTTGAATCAGAATCATCTCCGCTAAGTGTAATAGCTTCGTATTTTTGCTTTAAGTATTGAAACAATGTATCAATATGTTCTTTTCTCTCCGTTACGATGACGGCCTTCTTCCCTTTATCCAGTTCTGCTATTAAATCCTCAAGGATTAGTTTGTTTCGTGCCGAATCATGTACTAATATTTTCGATATTGTTTCAAACTTATCGGTCTTGGTATTAAAAGGAATAAATAAATCGGTATTTCGAACAATAATTTTTGCTCCGGGAGTTTCTGATATATCTTGTGACTTTATTTCAGAAATAATATCGCCAAGATGAATAAAAATTAGTTTCCCATCATTATATTTTCTGAATGGTGTAGCAGTCAATCCATAAACATAAAAAGAATTGAATTTTGAAATTGTACTTCTGAATATCTCCGCAGGAATATGATGACATTCATCAACTATTATTGTTCCAAATGATTTTAGAAGTTTTTCTGATTCAACAGCTTTTTCTAAACTTTGTATCATTGCAATCGTTACCTGTTTCCCAATCGTATTTTTTCCTTGTCCGATTTTTCCAATTTCTCTTTTTGGAATTCCTAAAAAAGATTCTATTCTCTCCGACCATTGATCTGCAAGTTGTTTCCGGTGAACAACAATTAATGCAGGTTGTTGCTTATTTGCAATAATAGAAAGTCCAATAACAGTTTTGCCGAAACCGGAAGGAGCCACGATAACTCCAAAATCTTTTTTAACAGCGACTTCCATTGCCGGTTTCTGATGTTCCCGCAACTGCATACTTGGTGTATATTTTACAAGCTCTATTTTTTTTCTTTCATCATTAAAATCATGGTCAATTTTTTCTTCACGACAAAAGCGAATTAATTTTCCAATGAATCCTCTTGGAACAATAATATTGTCTTCGGTTTCTTCAATCATTTTAAAATACCGCTCCGTTCCCCTTGTGTTTTTTCCCATTTTCCTTTTCACAAAAAACTCTGTATTTGCAAAGTTTAATTCCTCCTTCAGGAAATTAATTAATGTAGTAGTTAATCCTGAACGATTAATGTAAACAGCATTTCTAAGCCGAATGTTGAGCTTTCCGGGAACGACTGATTTTTCATTTGAAGTGGAATGGTTTATTTCGTTAAATAAAGTATCAAGCTTTTCAATCGATATTTTTTGAATATTTTTTAAAAATTGCAATTGGTCTTTGTATGGTTCTATAGTTTCAGGATTGATGAAACAACTGTTGCCTGCCTCTAATGCAAGTTTATGAAATGGCAATGCGATTAAATTTCCAAAGCCTTTTCCGGATAAATAATCTTGGTTCGGAAATAATCTGTCAAAACTGGAACGTTTATCGAAAATGGAGAAGAGACCTGATTGTTCAAGCAAAGCAATAATTATTTTTCGACTGCGGATTGCGGGATATGGATTATCGAAAAATATCCAAACGTGACCGCCGTTGCCGGAACGAGATCGTTCAAGATATGCTGAAATATTTTTTTCTTCAAGAACTTTAACACATTGCTTACATTCTTCTTCCCAATTTGCCTCATCAAAATCAGCAGCAATAAACCATGAGGTATTGTCTTTGAGTAATGGGTAAATTCCAACAAGCTGCTCTCCGTTGAGATGTTTGTAAATTTGTTCGTCAGTAAGTGAATGATATTGTTTATTGGGATAATCCTGGAAAGTCCCGCCCTTCATTCGGTGCATCTTGTACATGTATGGATCAAAGGTAAAAGCTGGTGAGTAACCACTTTTATTGTCTTTTTCCCAACGTGTAGCATAAATATCTTCGCGCCCTTTAAAAAGAGATTTAAAAATATGTAGCATTTCACTCATAGGGTTGAAATGATTAAGTGTCCCGATTTAGGATGTTAAAATTACGGCTTTATTTTTCCGTGTTAATCGCTAATTAAGCAAGCAGTTTTTCCAGCTTATCCTTCCACTTCTCCCAGTCAGGCATCTCTTTAGTTTGAAGACTGATGAATTTTTGGGTGTGATCGTGGTAAATGAGATGGCAAAGTTCGTGAATGATAACATACTCGATACATTTCGTAGGTGCTTTAATTAATTCGGGGTTTAAAATTATTTTCCCTTTCGCTGTGCAGCTACCCCATCTTGTTTTCATTTCCTGTATGAACAATCCTTTGGGTTCAACTTTGTATTTTTTAAATCGTTGGATATGGGGTTCTGCTATTTCAGCGAATTTTTCCTTCGCTTTATGTCTGTACCATTGCTTCATCAATTCCTTTGCTTTGCTTTTATTCTTTGTTAGCACTTCAATTTGTCCACCTTTATAACTTACAGCGTTTCGTTTGGCAGATATTATTTTTAAACGATATTGTCTACCAAGAAACAAATGTGTTTCACCGCTTATATACTTTCTTGCCGGTGTTTTAGGATGAAAGGTTAAAAAGAAACTTTGCTGCCTAATAATCCAAGGAGCTTTTTTTCTTATTTTTTCTTTGATCTTATCTATTTTAGAATTGGCAGGGGCTTTCACAATAACAGATAAATCAGGAGTAACTGTAATTCCTAATGTTTTCCTTCCATTATAATGCAAATCGAATTCTATTCGCTTTGAACCAAAAGTAATATGATGCTTTTCAATAGTAGTCATTATCAATTCTTTTTCTTTTATTTATAACGAAGAGTTGCAACTGCAAGGCACTTCTCCGCAATCTCATCCATATCTCCAAAAGAAAGATCAATTTTATATTTATCTCTTACTTCATCAATTAGGTAATCACCAATATCAATTAATAGTTTTCCTGTGATATTTGATTTATCCTTCCAATCAATAATGGGCTTTCCTTCATCCAATACTGCTGCTTGTATTAACCCATCAATATTCAATGCAGATTGTATTGCAATTTCTTTTCTTACAATTTTATCTTGTATTTTTCCATCCAATGCTTCAATGGTTAATCCGTAAAATGCCTGAGCAACTTCTTGATTTCTTAAAACATCCGGAATATCAGAACCAGTATGTGAAAGAACGGAGTTCATAATGTCCTGCACTTTATTCAAGTATTGAATTTCATTTATCCGTTTTTCTTCGTATTCACGAATTGCTTCTTTCAATAGCTCAGAGAATTTTTTGTAGAAAGCCGGATCTTCATCCATTTTTTCACTAATGTGTTTTGCTGTTCTCGAAGCTATTGTATCTGCTTTTGCTGCTTTGCTTTCGGTATGGTTGAGTTCTTCTTCAAATTTTTCCTTTTCAAATATGTTGAACAGTCCGGTAATTGGTTTTACTTCATCCGTTTGAACATGCGTATCAATTAATTTTTGAATTTGACCTTCGAACTGTTTGTAGTCAACCACATCAGAGTAACGCTGAACAACTGAATTTCTTAATTTAAGGAAGAATGCTAAATCTTCTTTATAACGGTCAATTGTTTTTGCATCTGATTCATTGTGGAAACTAATAGACGAGAGGGCAAGTTTAAGTGATTTAGCAAATGAAGCAAGTTTATCGTAAAATAAAACACGCACGGCCTCATCTCTTAAATACTGACCATAAGCTTCAGCATCTCTTCTATTTTTTATTGTTTTAAAAATATCCCATAGGTCAGAATACTTTTGTGGTAGTTTTTTTATTTCATCATTAATATCATTTAGAGTTCCGGCAAGATCATTTTTGTCAAACTCATCGAAAGATGAATATATATCTAAAGCATTGTTCAGTTCTTCGATTACTCCTGCATAGTCTACGATGTAGCCAAATTCCTTATCGGGATAAAGTCGGTTTACTCGCGCTATTGCTTGCAATAATTTATGCCCTTGCAATTTTCGAGTGAGATATAGAATTGTATTTTTAGGTTCATCAAATCCCGTAAGTAATTTATCTACCACAATAATTATTTCAGGATCAGTTTGTTTTTTAAATCTGCTGATAATAGTTTTCTCATAGCGTTTAGAGTTGCCATGTTCGTTCATCATCTTATCCCAAAATGCTTTTATGGGGTCTGTTGATCCCGTATATGCGCTATCTTCACCTTCACGATCATCGGGACTTGAAATCAATACTTCAGATGAAACTATTCCAATCTCATCTAAAAAATTCTTGTATTTAAGTGCGTTTATTTTTTTATCGCAAACTAATTGCCCTTTGAAGGGTGTTCCTTTCCAATTATCTCGGTAGTGTAAACTAATATCCCAGCAAATAGCGTAAATTTTTTGTTCGGCAGCGTTTAAATGATCTGCACGACTCATCTTCTTCTTTAAATCTGCTTTCTGATAATCATTTAATGGTTCTGAAATAAGATTAAAATAAGTGTCAATCGGAGCTTCATTCACTTTTTGATTTGCGTGTCTTCCTTCATATAAGAGGGGAACCACTGCCTGATCCTTTACAGCTTGATCAACAGTGTATGTATCAATAATTCCACCGAATCTCTGCGCTGTATTTTTATCACGTTTAAATAAAGGTGTCCCGGTCATCGCTATAAAGCAAGCATTAGGCAAAGTCTTTTGCATGTCAATATTAAATGTTCCATGCTGAGTACGGTGACCTTCATCAACCAATACAAAAATGTCGTGGCTTTCTAATGGTTTTTGAATTTTACGAATGGCCGCATCAAATTTGTTAATGACCGTTGTTATAACCGCATCACTTTTACTTTCTAATAATTCTACGAGGCGTTGACCTGTTGCAGCGTTTTCAACAAACTTTCCGCACTTACGAAATGTTCCTGTAATTTGATCATCCAAATCAACACGATCCGTTACCAAAACTATTTTTGGATTGCGAATAGTTGCATCCAACGCAATTGCCTGAGCAAGCATTACCATTGTCAAAGATTTTCCACTTCCTTGAGTGTGCCAAATAACACCACCATTTCGCCTCACCCCCAGCCCCTCTCCCAAGGAGAGGGGAGTATGTATTCGCTTTATCGTTTTCTTTATAGCAAAGTATTGTTGGTAACGAGCAATCTTTTTTTCTCCATCATCAAAAACAATAAAATTAAAAGTAAAATCAAGTAAACGCTCAGGTCTGCATAAGCCATACAAATATTCATCTTGCTTGGTAGATAGGATATTTTCTTTTTCAAGCGCATCAAAATATTTTCTAACATACTGAAAGCGACCATCGAATAACTTATTCTTTTGTTCAATGCTCAGCGGTTGATTTCTTAAATCCTGTAAAGTTTTTTTATACTCTTGCTCTTCTTCGGTTGTATCAAATTTTTCACGCCATTGTGCCCAAAATTTCGGCTCAGTAGCATTTGTAGCATACGCACAGTAATCAGTAGCGATGCTTATAATGGGTTGAGCATAAACATAAAGCGCACGTATTCCATCCTCTTGCTGACTTCGCAATTGTTGAGAGATTGCTTGAGTTAACGGCTCCTTCATATCCGGCCTCTTACATTCAATAATGCATAGAGGGATGCCATTAACGAAAAGAACTATATCCGGCCTGTAATGATCTTTGCTTGTACTGCGCATTACACTGTATTCTTCAGTAACATGGAACACATTATTTCCTATGTTTTCCCAATCAATGTAACGCAGGGTAAAACTCTTTTTGTCTCCATCAATACTTTGCTCCAACGCCTTTCCTAAAGTGAGGAGATTGTATGCAGCTTCGCAAGCCGAAACATAGCCCTCGTTCATGGGCAATTCTTTTAATGCCTGAATTCCGGCTTCAATATTTGAATCGCTAAAAAAACTCTCCTTAGTGGAGCTTAATTTCACAGAATTAATTTCTTTTAATTGTTTTCGCAAAACATCTTCCAACAAAACATTGGTGGTTTTACCTCCGCGAAATTGCAAAGCCTCATCTGGTAGTAAATAAGTGTATCCTAACTTTTGCAGCATTTGCAAAGCGGGAATTTGTGAGATGTGATCTTCTTTAAAACTTGGTGTTTCCATTATTTCTTCTTTTTGCCTTTGAATCTTTTCGCTTCCAATGCCCTCATTGCGTTATCTAAATCATCTTCGGCTTGTTCCAATTGTTTTTTGTATCGCAGGTTTTTGTCAAAGTCGCTTTCATACAGTGCATCCTGTTTCACTCTGAATTTTTCAAATTCCGTTTCGGCTAATGCGATCGCAATTTCATGCGTTACTTTTCCTGCATCTTTTAGTATTGCTTCTTCATTAAATTGCAGAAACGCGTCTAATTTATTTACCCAATCTTTCATGTACATTATCGCTCCTTTTCTGGCTTGGTTTTCGGCATAGTCGAGGTACATGGTTACTATCCGGTTCAGTCCATCCAATTCCTGTTCATTCAGGTAGTTTTTTGCAATACCAATATCTGTTTTTCTGATTTTACCTTTGGGTGCATTTTTCCAAGTAGTAAGCCCCATGTTTTCTTTTGAGCTGTCAGCTCGTGAATAAATTATTTCGGCCGCTGTTTTGCCTGTCATAGCCCAATGAAGTTTGTTTTGTACGGTAGCAAAAAAGGTTTTTGTAATATTGTTATCCAGGCTATAATCAGCACTACATTGAGAATAGATGTCTGTTATTTTTTGATAAAACCTTCTTTCGCTGCTGCGGATATCGCGGATGCGGGCAAGCTGTTCCTCAAAATAATCTTTGCCAAAAATGTTGTCTGGATTTTTTAATCGTTCATCATCCATTGTAAAACCTTTGATGATGTATTCCTTCAATCGCTCAGTAGCCCAAATACGAAATGATGTTGCCTGTGTGCTGTTTACTCTGTAACCAACAGAAATAATTGCGTCAAGGTTGTAGTATTTCACTTTTGTTTCCTGCGTTTTACCTTCCATTGCCCCGTGTTGAGTGGTATGTTCCAAAATGGAACTAACCCCTGACTCCTTTAATTCTCCCGTTTCAAAAATGTTTTTCAGATGCTTAGTGATGGCCGGTCGTTGAACGCCAAATAAGTCGGCAATTTTTTGTTGAGTAAGCCAAATGGTTTCATTTTGCAAATAAATCTCAACTTTTACACCGCCATTGGGTGTGGTGTATAATAGTATTTGGTTAAAACCTTGTGTTGCCGGTTTGTTTTTTTTAGCCATGTATTTTTTATTTTATTTTTAATCTCTTTTTGCCAGTCAACAATTGCTGCATCAATCCCTTCTTCTGCTCTTTTAATTTATCCAGTTTACCTTTGAGAATTTGAATTTCTTTATCTGCGATTTGTAACACTTTTGCAATGGCTGTTTGTTCTTCGTATTCAGGCAGCAAAAATTCAAGCTTAATAAAATCTGATTTACTCATTACTCTGTTTCTACCGGCACCACCAGGGGAAATCAAATCAAGCGCATATTTCATTCTCGGCTGTAGAATAAAGAATCGAAAAAAATCAGGATGCCCGCCTTTTTTGATAAAAGTATATGTTGGAAAACGATGCGAAGCTAATGCGCCATCATCTTCAGGTCTGACAATAGCAATAGCTTGTTCCCATGCGAAAGTTATGTTTACAATTAAATCATCAGGTTTTACAACATAGAATTTATCCATTACGTTTTTTTCAGGTTGTTCATCATGTTTTAAAAAGGTTCCTTTGCCGTGACTTCTTAAACCAATGCCTAGGTATGGTACGTTAGGTTTATCAACTTCTCTAACTATAGGCTTAATGAAATTATCCAATCCGCGGATTGCCCATTTTGTGTTTTCAAATCCCTTCATTCTTTTCTTTCCACTAAGCAATTTTTGCGTGAGCCATTTTTTACATAATTGTTTTTGAGTAATTAATTGGGTGATGGTTTGTATGCCTTTGTCCCAAGTATTGAGGCAGTTTACTATTGTGCATTGTTCCGTACGTGGAGGAATTATGAATTTAATTGTTTCTAAATCTCTACCGTAAATAGCAGCAACACTTGTAGTACCTGTTGCGATTGCCCTTAACTGGCTTATTGAATAAAAAGAATTAAATGCATAATTCATAAACCAATTTGATGATATAATTTTTTCATCAAATTTCATTCTCATTAAATTAGAATTGTAAACTGCAATAGGCAATTCGTTTCGCCAAATCGCAACTTTCCCAACTAACTCCAAAGTATTTCTTGTATTAAACAGTAAATCTCCTTCTTTCAAAACATCTTCTTTGTTATAATTTTCATTTTCCGGTAAACACTGAACTTTGTCAATCTTAATTTTACTCCTATCAAGATTCCCCATTTTTATTACAGGAATACCATTATTAGCTTCTGTATTTTCATAATTACCGCCAAGTCTTCCTTCAGTTAATATCATTTGCAACTTTTTCACCTCCCAATGACTTGGTATTGAACCAAGCGGAGAGGATTTGTAGTCTTTAGGAATATTTTTATCCATCTTACTCATTCATGTTCTTTTTAATATCATTTAATAAATAAACCTGCAACATCTTTTTCATTTCTTCCAGATCATTAGCAATAAAAAGATCGTTATACCCTTTTAATACCTTAAACACCTCTTGGTAGTTTACACTAATTTTTAAAGAATAATTCTCTATGAAATATTCAATTCTAAATTTAATTTCATATTTAGTATTCTTTTTAGCCTTCTTTAGACCATATTTTACATGATACCACTCTACATTATTTATATCGCGTTCATATACACCATATCCAAAAATTTCTTTCCCTTTTGGTTTGGCAGACTTTATGAAAGGAGAGGCGAAAACATTCACAGTTCCATATTCCTCATCCATACTGTCTACTAAGTGAGTTGTCTTACTCTCCGTAAACAACTCATCAAAATTTTTAAGCATTGTTTCAATTTTCGGCCACACATCTCTTTTTATTTTTTCAAACACTTCGTAAACAAGTCCAGGCGTTTTAGGAAATTTAGCTTCGTGTGTCCTATGTTTCAGTTCTCTAATCTCTTTGATATAATCATCTTCTTCCTCAATACTTTCTCCTTTGACCGCTTTTATTGCCAATTCCAAAGAAAAAATTAATTCATCCGCCATATACTCATGAAAAGTATTTAGATCACCAACATCTGCTTTATTAAGTGCCGTTAAATATTTTTCTTTTTCAGCAGTCTTAACAATAATAGGAGGGTAATCATTTTTCATCAAAACATAATTTACAAGCAATCTTGCCACACGCCCATTACCATCATCAAATGGATGTACTCGTATAAAATCATAATGCAGTTGAGATGCAAGGACAAGTGGGTGTTGAATGTCATTGTTCCTATACCAATTCATCAGATCAGCCATTTTTTGTGGCGTTTCAAGTGGTGAGACATATTCAAAAATTTCTCCGTTTTTTAAACGCACAGAATTAGGATACTCTTTATACTCACCAACTTTAATCTGTCTTCGCGTTGACTGCCCATCCGGTGTAACAGCATCTTTCCAATAGGCCTGTACCAATATGGTTTTATTTAGTTCGCGGATATCCATTTCATTAATGTCTCGACTTTTATCCTTTGCCCACTCTTTAATCATGTGTATGGCCACATCATGCGCCCTCATTTCTTCATACTCGCGCAACTCATGGTCTCCGGTAGTTTTATCGAAAATTAAAAGCAATTGTGTTTCACCATAAGTAAGCGTATTCCCTTCGATGTGATTAGAATTAAAATTCCAATCGAGTCGGATTTTTTTCCAAAACGTGCGCTCATTTTCAACACTCATCGGTAGCAGTTCATCAAGCTCTAACTTGAGTTTATTTATCTGTACCAGTTTATCAGGTAATGCCATTGTTCAATTTTTTTATATTCCTAATTCTTTTAAATACTTCGCCATTTCTATTTGCACTTTTGCTAGTTCTTTTTCAAGCACGTGAATTTCTTTTTGTACTTTGTTTATGTCAACTTCCGGCTCTTCTTCAAACGTATCCACGTAGCGCGGTATATTCAGGTTGTATTCATTTTCTGCAAGTTCTTCCGGTGTTGCCACATAGCTAAATTTTTCTTCGATAATTCCTGGAGTTAATTTACCCTCAGAAAATTTCCGGTAGGTATCAACAATGTGATCGATATCCTCTTTACGCAATCTGTTTTGGTTTTTACCTGATTCAAAATGCTTACTGCTGTCAACAAACAGAATATTTTTATTGTTACCCTTGCCTTTATTGAAAATCATTATTGCAGCAGGAATTCCCGTTCCGAAAAACAAGTTAGCAGGTAAACCAATCACTGCTTCCAAAATATTTTCTTCAATTGTTTTTTGTCTGATCTTTCCTTCACTCGCTCCTCTGAATAAAACACCGTGTGGTACAACAACACCAACTTTTCCTTTTCCTTCGTAAGCAATTTCAATCATGTTGCTTATAAATGCCCAGTCACCTTTGCTTTTTGGAGGAACGCCTCGCCAAAAGCGATTGTACTTATCTGTAGATGCTTCGTCAGCACCCCATTTATCCAATGAAAATGGTGGATTTCCAACAACCGTATCAAACTTCATTAAAGTATCGCCTTCTTTTAATTTAGGATTGCGTATGCTATCACCCCAACGAACGGTTGCGTTATCGAAACCATGCAAAAACAAATTCATTACAGCAAGCGCCCATGTACTACCGTTAGCTTCTTGTCCGTATAAT
The DNA here is from genome assembly GCA_038258655.1 of Bacteroidia bacterium. GTDB lineage: Bacteria > Bacteroidota > Bacteroidia > 2-12-FULL-35-15 > 2-12-FULL-35-15 > 2-12-FULL-35-15. The sequence goes on along the minus strand of JBBSPS010000043.1, from coordinate 5,337 downwards.
GAAAAATTATCCGAGCCAACTTCCTGTGCAGCCTTAACTAACAATGATGCTGAGCCAGCAGTAATATCGGCAATGCGCGCACCGGGCTTTGACTTTGTAAGTTTTGCAATCAGTGTTGATACTTCACCCGGAGTATAAAATTCTCCGGCTTTTTTTCCTGCGTCACTCGCAAAATTCGCAATGAGGTATTCATAAGCACCACCAATAATATCATTGCCTTGCAAATGAGAAGGCGATAAGTTCAATCTTTCATCACTAAAGTCAATTAGCAAATGTTTCAAACGTGTATTCTTATCTTTCGCATCGCCAAGATTACTGCTATTAAAATCAATGTTTCGGAAAATACCGGAACCATCTTCGCTACCAAGTTTTTCTCTGTTGGCTTCTTCAAGATCATTTAATGCAATATTGATAAGCTCTCCTAAATTCTTTTCGTTACGATGCTCAAACAAATAATCAAAGCTGCAATGCTCAGGCACAACAAAACGCTCGTGCTTCATAGCACGCAAGGCACGTTCTTTTTCGCCCTTGTATTTTTTAAGATGTTCGTTATACTTATCCTTATGCACATCGCTAACATACTTTAGGAAGAGCATAGTTAAAATATAATCTTTGTATTGGCTCGGATCAATTACTCCTCTAAAAGAGTCGCATGCCTTCCATACAATGTTGTTAATGTCTTTTTGCGAAATTTTATTTTCCATGTAGGTTTAATTTTCCGTTAGTTAAATTGAGTAATAGTTTTTGTATTTGTACTTCTCTGAGTTTTTCGATTTCATTTTTCAAATATTTTCCGCGTTTCCTTAAACTATCTATTACTATAATATTTTGTTGCGTGTGCAAACTTGGGATTTCAATTTCAACGTTTTCCAAAACTTTTTTTGAAATAGATGGTACACCAGTCCCAATCGCTTTTGATTTTAAATACGATAGTGTATTTGGATGATTAAAAAACCAAACTAAAAATTCAGGAAGAATCTTTTTGTTTAGTTCCGGCTTTATACGAATCACCAAAAAAGTTGATGAAGCAACACAAGCACCCATTTTATTTGTAACTATAGTTGCAAAGTTTTTTAAACCTTTTGCCGCGAATAAAATATCTCCTTCATTAAGCAGATGCTTTTCTGTTTGTTTGTTTAATACCAAATTAGGACGGATGTCTTTTTCCCACTCACCTGACTCATTAAAGAAATTAGATTGGAGATATGTGGCAGAACCCAATTGCCCAAATTGGGAATAGACTCCGCTGGTTATTATGGCTATATCTTTAACTTGCTTTTTCAATATTTCTTAGTACATTTAATACAAAGGTACATAATTTATTCTAATTATACAATTTATTTCACAGTATAATTTGTACTAAATATATAAATATTGCTTAATATATTGAATATCAATATATTATATAATAATTGCAGATGTTTATTTTTTATATACTTTAGTGGCTTGGATCAATTTTTGAAATTATGGACAATATTAAACTTACACGCAAAGAACTTTATGATTTGGTGTGGTCATCTCCGTTTACTGCACTCGCAAAAAAATATTCAATATCTGACGTAGGATTAAGAAAGATGTGCCTTAGAATGGAAGTTCCATTTCCAAAGTCAGGATATTGGGTAAAGGTTCAATTCAAAAAACCAATCGAAATCATAAAATTACCTTCCAATTATTCAGGCGAAAAAGAGGTTACTTTAAATATAAGAGAAGAAGGCGAAAGCGTTATTAAAGGAATTCCATCGCCTCTAACAATTTTAGAACAGGAAATAATTTCAACTGAAGGTGAATCATTAATTGTTCCGGACAGATTAACTAATCCGGATAAATTAATTGTAGCAGCAAAAGAAAGCTTGACTAAAAAAAACGGATATAGTAGTTACCGTGGGGGATTTGTAAGCACTTCAAGCCAACAACCTCGTATTAGTGTTACTCCGCAAAATGTTAGTCGCGCACTTCGGTTTATGGATACATTCATAAAAGTAATACAGAAGCGAGGGCATTCAATTACATTCAAAAACCATACTTCTTTGATTCAAATACAGGAGGAGGCATTTGAATTTAATTTGAGAGAAAAATTAAGACGAGTGCCAAAACCGAAAGCCAGTGAATCAAGTTGGCAAGAGTATGATTATTTTTCAACTGGGATTCTTACATTCAATGTAAAAATTAGTTGGCAAAATATAGAATGGAAAGATGGGAAATTGCCTATTGAAAAACAGTTGGCAAAAATTATTGCAAAGCTTGAAATAAAAGGAGAAGAATTAAAACAGCGAGCCATCGAGAGGGAAATACATTGGGCGAAGGAGAAAGAAAAGGAAGTGATTGAACTTGAAAAGAAAAAACGCAAGGAAAAAGAGTTATCCGATTTCAAGCATCTGTTACAGAAAGCAAAGCAATGGCGAGAGGCTACTATGCTTCGTACTTATCTAAAAGATGTTGAAAGAAAAAATATTGAAAGGGGGAATATTTCTGAAGATTTCAAAAACTGGCTTTTGTGGGCTCAGAAAAAAGCGGACTGGTACGATCCGAATGTTGAAGCAGAAGATAAATTGTTAGAAGGGGTTGATAAGGATAGCCTTAGCTTTAAGAAGGAATCGAGTTCATATTTTTAATAAAAGAGATGGCTGTACAAGTCCCAAATCCGAGAAAAATTTTCTTAAGAATAAAGAATAAATTATTAAAAAGTGTTGATGTAGGAAGCCTTATCTTTAATAATAATTGAATTGAATTTTCGTAATGGTAATTTAAATTTTATGCACTTGACCAAGTTTTCCTTTTTACTGTGTTTGTTGTTTCTCGGCTGTTCTCAGGATAACGAAAAACTCAAGCTATTATTTGCCGGGGACTTGATGCTTGATCGTGGAGTAAGAATAGACATTGAGAAAAATGGTACTGATTATCCTTTTGAGGAGGTAAAAAAAATATTCAAAACCTCAGACGCTACAATCGCGAATTTTGAATGCACTGCATGCGATACTTCTTTTATCCCGTCAAATAAAAAATTTACTTTCCGAACTAAACCGGAATGGCTTTCTTCACTTCATAAAAATGGAATTACTCATGTAAGCCTGGCAAACAACCACAGTTCTGATTATGGAGAAGAAGGTATTAAAGAAACTGCTAATAATTTAAAGCAATACGGAATTAATTATGTTGGTTATAGTTCTGATAAAAATTCATCTTGTTCACCAGTAATAATAAAAAGGAATACAAATAATGTTGCAATTTTTTCTGCAAGCTTTTTAAGGCAAGACAGTATATCCTTTATCTGTAATGGAAATGTTTATTTATTATCAGAAAGGATAAAAACATTTAAGGAAAGTCATCCTGATTATTTAGTTATCATCTGTCTTCATTGGGGAATTGAAATGCGATTAATTCCCACACCAGATCAGGTAAAGCAAGCCCACCTCTTAATAAATGCTGGTGCAGATGCAATAATAGGGCATCACCCCCACGTTGTTCAAACGATTGAGCTGTATCAGGGGAGATATATTTTTTACAGTATTGGAAATTTTATTTTTGATAATAACCACTCACCTGCAAATCAGGGTATCTTTACTTCTTTTTCAATATTAAATGGTAAAATCGAACCAGTTCAAATAATTCCATTTAATATTGTTAAGTCGAAACCGACATCAATGCAGAAAGAAGATTCTGAAAAATTTTTGAATGAAATCAATGCAATTTCTCCAACTCTTCATTTACAACAAAGTGGCGAACATTGGGAGGTAAAATAATATTATGAAAAGGATAACTTTACTTATTGTCTTGCATTGCTTTTATATTGGCTGTTCTGATAATAAACCATTTTCAAAAACCATAAAAATTAATGATTCATATTTTACTGGCGAGGTAGTAGTTGAAAAAATAGAAAAAATAAAAAAATACAAGCTTACAATTTTCAATTCTATAACTAAAGAAAGTGATAGAATTTATACTCCTTATGAAATTTTCCAGATGGAGTGTGGGGATGTGAATCGCGACGGGAAAACAGATATATGTATTGGTATTATTAAACCGACACCATTTGATTCTATTATAAAAAAAAGATTGTTTATCTTTCAGATCGATAGAGGTTACATTCGCCCATTATGGCTAAGTTCAAGGCTTGTCAGACCGCTGGAAGAATTTGCTATGTGTAAGGATAAAGATGGAACGTATATTATTAGAGCTATGGAAAAACAAACTAAAAATCTTTATTGCATAGATCAATACAAATGGGAATCTTTCGGAATGTCGTTTGTGAAAAATTGTGAAGATTCACTTTCTTATTCTAAAGCCCACTCTTTATTAAATAAAATGAACTAAATATATTTCACTATGACACTAAAAAAAATATCCCCCGTATTGATTTTGCTATTCCTTTTCGGTTGCAGTGGCAGCAAGGAAAAAAAGCCTGCTGACTATAAGTTGAATCAACCTCTCGTTACTATGGCTTCATATGATGAAGGTTATCCTATCACAGATGAAGACGTTGATAAAGATGCTCCGTACAAAGCAGAAGATTTTACAAAATACTATAGTGACTTTTATAAAGATAAAATTGCACCACCACCTTTTGACTTTAATGTGGATTTGTCGCATAAAACTTTTAATGATCTACGACTTTTAAGAGCTGAAATTCTTGCCCGGCACGGATTCCTTTTTATGGATTATCTACTTCGTTCAAACTTTAATGCTACTAAATGGTATCAGCCTGTATTTTGGTACAATGATTTCAAAATAAAGTTAAGCGACGAAGAGAAAAAATTTATTGATAAGGTTCTTAAATTGGAACAAGAACTATATAAAAAGAGTTACATAGTATCTGATGGATATAAGAAAGCAAATACTGAAAATGTAGTGAACTGGCAGCAGTTTGAGAAGATTCCTCAGGAAATGATGAATCATTTAAAACAGGATGGTTTTGTTATTAATAGGGCAAACTATGAACAATTGTTCCATGCGTATGATGAAAACTATTATGATTATACACCAAGTTTTATTACTACTGATCTATATCTTCAGGTATTGCATATGCATATAAGTAAGGAGATGCAAGCATTAGAAGAAGAAAAAATGATTCCATTATTAACCGACCTGCTCACAGAACAATTTGATATTGCAAAAAAAACAGCCGAGTCTTCAAAAAATATTCAGATTAAAAATGCGGCTTCGTGGAATGAGGTTTATTATGCAGTTGCATTATCTCTAATGAAGGGGGAGAAATATGAGGTGCCTTCTGAATATCAACAATATTATCAATATGAATATGAGCATACGCAAGATGCTCAAGGACTAAACCACTATGGACTGAAAGTCCATAGGTTTGAGGAAAAGAAAGAATGAAATTCT
>JBBSPS010000042.1:0-21362 GCA_038258655.1 Bacteroidia bacterium | reverse complement strand
GGATTCGGTTAAGGCTTTTGCATTCATTTTATTTAAGATTTGGTAACCCTAAATAATTTATAATGCTTTTGCCTTTTCCGCTCCCTATAACATTTTTCTCAACAGAAATTTAAACAGTTACTAAATATATTTATTTAAATTTAAGGTATTCTGTGTTTGCGGGTAGGGCCAAATAAAAACCAAAACATTAACAAAAAGTAAATGGAAAATAAAACAATGTGTATATGCCCCCAATTTTCAATATGTTTAATAATTAAATAATTAAAAAACATGGATAGAAAACAGATGGCTACATATAATATGGCAATTCGTTTTTCAGTTATTCCCATATAAAACAGGGTATGCGTGGTATGGTCTTTGCCTCCTATAAATGGTGATTTCCCTTTTAGTATACGATTTATTACAACTGTTGTGGTATCTATAATCGGTATGGCAAAGGTGAGAATTGTTACAAAAAATTGTTTTGACTGAATTAATTTACCGTGAACATCAGGTGTGTTCCAAAAATAAATGATACCCATGGCGGCTAAAAATAATCCAAGGAACTGACTTCCGGTATCGCCCATAAAAATTTTTGATGGATGCCAATTAAAAAATAAAAATCCAATTAATGCCGACATTACTCCAATCAATAAAAATATGTGAATATTATATACATCATTATTCAGATATAAAATAAATAATGCACTCATAATAATAGTAATGGATACAAGTGTAGCAATGGCATCCATGTTATCAAGCATATTTATTGAATTCATTAAACCAACTACCCAAAATACAGTAATACCATAATTGATATAAATGTTTGAGAAGATCGATATATATGTGCCTGTACCTATTAAAATAACTGCGCAAGCTATTTGTACTATTAATTTTAAGATCGGTTTTGTGTTGTATGCGTCATCTGATAAACCCAATAAAAATGCCAAAGTGGCGGCACCTAATAAACCAAGTAATTGTTTGTTGAATAAAAAATGATGTTGCTCAAAAAAAATAGGGTAACTCGCTATTGACATTAAAAATATAAGATAAAATGAGATACCGCCAAATGATGGTTTAACGTCCGGACTCCATCTAATTATAGTTTCAGAAGGGTTTCGAATACCTAATGAGGTGGAAAATTTCAGAAATAAACCATTTATTAAAAAAGAAAGAAAAGCAGTGATTGAAAAATATATAGTATATGTTAAAAATAAATATAACTTCTCTTCCATAACAATTTTTTATTGAAATTTTGTATCACGTAATTAGTTGATGTTTTAAAATTCACTTTCAAAATTTCTAAATGGTTTCCCCATTTTATCTTTATCAGATAATAAAGGGTTCGTAATTCCCCATTTTATCGCAATGTCAGCATCATTCCATAAAATGCAATCCTCTGATGCCATATTATAGTAGTTGGTACACTTATAGGAAAATATGGTGTTGTTTTCCAAAGTTAGAAAGCCATGCGCAAATCCTGCAGGTACCCACAATTGAATTTTATTTTTTTCACTTAACTCAATGTCAAAATGTTGTCCGTAAGTAGGGGATTTTTTTCGAATATCAACCACTACATCTAATATGGAGCCTTTTATTACTCGCACCAGTTTACCTTGAGCGTGGGGTGGGTTTTGAAAATGCAAACCGCGTAATACATTTTTTTGAGACAATGATTGGTTATCCTGCACAAAGTTCACGTTGACATTATGCTGTTGAAATAATGCGGCATTGTATGATTCATAAAAATAACCGCGTGCATCTTCAAATACTTTTGGTTTTATAATTAATAGGTCCGAAATATGTGTGTTGATAATTTCCATAGTCGAAATGCGTATATTTTATTTTTTGAAAAATGATTTTTTTCTGCTTGATTTCGCTCCTTCATCGTAATATCCGTATCCGTATCCATATCCATATCCATAACCATAACCATAATTGTATCCGTAATTTTTACGTTCAACATCCACTCCATTAAGTACAACAGATAAATTTTTGATCTTGGTTTCGTTATACAAACGATCAACATTTTGAATAAAATTACGTTTGGAATAGTCGGCCCTGAAAATGTAAATGGGATAATCGGCTTTTTGAATCATGGCAATACCATCGCTTACTAATCCAACAGGTGGATTATCTATGATGATCGTGTCATACATAGTTTTTAAATATGCAACTATTTCATCCATTTTGCTGCTGATAATTAATTCTGACGGATTGGGAGGTATAGGGCCTGCGGTGATAAAATCCAGATTTTCTAAGGCGCTATGCTGAATGCCGCTATCAATAGAATCTTTACCGATCAACAGCGTACTCATCCCTATATTGTTTGGAGCGTTAAAGCCAATATGTATTTTTGGTTTACGCATATCCAAATCTATGATCACTACTTTTTTTCCTGAAAAGGCAATTATCCCTCCAAGATTAATGGCAACAAATGTTTTTCCTTCCCCGGAAATAGTTGATGTTAAAGCAATTACCTTAGGGCCGGGTTCATTAGATATAAATTGCAAATTGGTTCGTATTGAACGAAACGCTTCTGCAATAAGTGATTTTGGGCTTTTATCAACTAATAGCTGTGATACCGGAATATCCTGCCTGAATTTCGGAACAATTCCTAAAATTCCAATTGATGCATTTGTGTGTTTGGAAATTTCATTTAATGAATTGATCTCATCATGGGCGAGGTATCGGAAAATAATTAATAAAAGGCTTAAAAGCCCTGCCGCCAGCAAGTAAGCAGTAAATGTAGTTTTCCTATTCGGAGATACAGGGCTTGAAGATGGTTCAGCCTTTTCCAAGACCACATTTCGTGAAACAAAACCTGCTTTTGAAATAGAATATTCGGTTTTCTTTTCTAAAAGTAAATCGTAATATTTTTCATTAATGCTGAACAAACGTTGTAAACGGGAATATTCAATTTCGTTTTGAAGCGGTTTATGAAAAGCACTTTCAAAAGAAGCCGTTTTTATTTTTAAATCTTCTTTTCGTGATTGTAAATTACTTCGCACGGATTTTATACTTTCTTTTAATAATCTTTTTTGAATATCAATTTGAAAATCAATAGCTTTTATTGCCTCACTACTTGGAGTAACTGTATACAACATTTCTTCTTTTTGTATAAGCAATTTATGAAGTACACTTACTAAAGCTGTTATGCTCCCCTCAGTTCCAGTACCTGCCAACATCGCCAATAAACTATATGTGTCAATGCTTTTAGAATTATTAATATTATTTTCGACTTTGCTCAATATATTTTCTTCCAATTCAAGGGTAATTATCTGGTCTTCTAATCCATTAAGACGTGTAGTATTTGACAATGTAGCATCAGGAGTTTCAGTGACATTGTTTTCTTTTTTAAAATCCTGGATAGAAGTTTCCGATAATTTTAGCCGATAATAAACAGTATCCAATTGCGTATCAATAAAATCAATTACGTGTTTAGAGCTTTCACTTTTGTGTTCAATTTCAAAAGTACTGTATTCCTCTGCTATTTTAGAAACAATGTCGGCAGCTTTTTGCGGATTAAAATCCTTAAATGCGACCCGAATTGTTTTTGCATCTGAATTCATTAATTTAACTTCTAAATTTTTGAAATAAGTATTCACTATCGAATTCGTATCATTAATGGCAAAGTAAAATGCATTTTGTTTCACTACACTTTGTTCTTCTTGTATTGCTGTATAATCGTTAATAATTATTTTTAAATCCATTTGTGGAAAAACTACCCATTTATTTACAGTATAATTTTGTGTGTAAGATTTTCCGAGGTATTTATAATTAATAACTCCTTGGCTATTACTGCTGAAATCAACATAAATTTTGGTTCCAATAATTTCAGGCTGGCTTAATTTAATTTCTACGGAGTAAGGGCTGCTGGTATAAAGTTCATTAGTTTTAAAAGTGCCTTCAGCATAATAGCTTATTTGTAAAGGCAATTTAGATAGTACTCGTTTTAAAAAAACTTTTGAACGAAGTAGCTCAACCCCCTCGGCTAATCCATTGTCGGCTTCAGTAATATTCCCAACATTTAATAATTTATTTGCCTGATCATTTGTCTGTAGCTGAATAGTAGTGTTTGATTCGAAAACAGGTGGTGTATATCTAAGGTATATGTAGGCACTGCTAAAAGCAATGGTGAAAAATAATAGCACCCACATTGCACTTTTTCGTGCAATGAATAAAAAAAGGCCTAATTCAAATTCCCCACTAAAATTTGAAATACGCTCTTTGTAACGTTCAAAGCTGTCGTTTGTTTTGGATATATCTTCCTGAAGCATTAGTCGATGTTACATTATGACTTATTATTTTCCCAGTAACTTGCTATAGGTAAACAAAATAAATGCACTGGTTATTAAACTTATTATAGGAGCAACTTCTTGTAGTAATTTAATTGTATATCTGCGTCTAGGCTCTACATATATTATATCATTTGCCTGCAATACCATAGTCCCTTGTTTAATACCCTCAATTTTTGACAGATCAATTAAATAAACCTCATTCTTATCTTTATTTTGCCGTATCAACTTTACCTGACGGGCTTTGCCATATTCAGCGATCCCGCCTGCTAATGCTAATGCTTCCAAAAGAGAAGTATTATTATTTTTTAATGGAATTACTTTAGCACCGCCATCGCTTCCGGGAAATATTATTACCCTACGGTTAGTCACCTCCAATGTAACAAAAGGTTTTATATAAAAAGCAGAGTAAACTTCCTCCAACATCAGTTCTGCTTCACGAATTGTTAAACCGCTTAATTTTTTCCTTCCTAGGACAGGCAGTTTTACTTTACCATCCGATTCAACTAAATAATCCATATTGTAAAGGTTTCGCTGAGCAGTACCTGATGAACTACCAAGGGTGGTGAGATCCACTAATTTAAATCCATCATTGGAATATATGTGGAAATCTAAAAGATCATTTTCAGATATTTTATAGTCAGTTACTTTTAAAGAATCAGGAGGAATTGTCGCATATTTATAATCTTTTCCAGTTTTAAGCATTATGCTGGGATTTAACCATCCACAACTTGAAAAAAATAAAAGAATTCCCGATAGGTAGAGCAGTTTGCGCATAAAATCCATAATTATAATAACGGACAAAGGTAAAAAATATTCTGGAACAGTAACGCTCAATTGAGCAGAAAGAAAGAGCAGCTGAATAGGAGTTGTTAGCCATATTTTTAAAAAATGATTTTAGACACAAGGTTCTTAAAATTAGGAAAGAGGCTATGTATTGAGGAGTTGTAGATATAGTTTTTCCATATCATCTACCAATCGTGTATAATGAAATTTTTCTTTTACATGGGCCCATCCCTTTAGCGCCATAGATGTTCTTAATTCAGTATTTTCTGTGAGCTTTAATAATTGATTTGAAAATCCCGAAATATCATTATTGGCAGATAAAAGAGCTGTTTCATTTACTATCACTACATTTCCAATGCCACCCACATCCGTACTTACAATTGGTTTATTTGCTGCTTGCGCCTCAATAAGACTTACGGGAGTCCCCTCATTAAAGGAAGTGAGTGCAACAATATCGCTTCCGGCAAGTGCTATATCAATCTCCTTTATCCACGATGTAAAGGTTAAAAGTGCTCTATCATTTGTTTTTGTTCCGTCTGTAAACGGAATATTCAATTCATTGGCTTTCGTTTCAATAGATTGTCTGTACTCTCCATCTCCAATAATGAAAGCGCGTATTTTTTTTGAGGTTTGTTCTGAAACAATTTTTAGCCCTTCTAAGAATAAAGCATGGTTTTTCACCGGAACCAACCGTCCAATAATAGAAATAGCGATCTCATCATCCGCTAAATTATATTTTGTACGAAACGCTTTTCGTTTTTCAGCTGTATTTGCCTGAAATTTTGAGAGATCAAATCCTAAAGGGATCACATGAACTTTATCTGCTTTACAGATATGATGAATATCTACTAATTCCTGTTTTTGTTTTTCGCTGATAGCAATAATAGCAGTAGATTTTCGAGCTAAATAGCGTTCGATATTTTTATAGAACACTGTTGTTAACTTTCCGAAATAAGAATGGAAAACATGCCCGTGAAAAGTGTGTACAATAATGGGTACGCCACAAGCTGAAGCCGCTAAACGGCCAATCGTTCCTGACTTTGAAGCATGCGTATGTACAATATCCGGTTTGAATTCCAGGATTATTTTTTTTATTTTTTTATATGCTGCATAATCATTTTTCAGATTTATATTACGTCGCATTTCTTTAATAATGACAGGTTTAAGTCCAAGCTCCTCAATAATAAAAAAAGAGCTCTCTTCCGTTTCATCTTTCGCCCCGCCAACCAATAAAGTTTCAAACTCAGGCGACATATATTTGCTTAGATAGCTTACATTATATGTTGGCCCTCCTAAATTAAAACGATTGATGATTCGAAGAATTTTTGTCATAATTTTTTACCTCTGATCATACAAATTTAAACAGATTCGTAAATTTTTATAAATTCGTTACTTATACATTTTTTTCCACCAATACTGAAACACGATCAATGCCCATACTTGCGCTATCGCATCATTTGGATTGTTTGAAAATAATTGTGATTTTAAATTTTGTACGCCTTGAAGATTAAATATTCCTTGTTCTTTAATAAATATATCACTTAATAAATCATCAGTGATCATTGATCTCAGATCGGTCTTAAACCATTTTAAAAGTGGAACCTCAAACCCTTGTTTTTTTCTGTGATAAAGTTCGTCGGGTAGCATATTCCTGAATGCGTCTTTTACAATTTTTTTACGTTGGTCTGCATCAATTTTGTAGTGCACGGGCAAAGAAAATGCAAAATCCACTACTTTATGGTCAAGAAAAGGAACACGCACTTCAAGACTCTGGCTCATGCTCATTCGGTCTACCTTTACCAGCATATCATTTTCTAAAACCAATTGTGTATCGGTAAGCAATACAGAATTATAATTGTCAGTAATATTTTTTAAAATTTCTTTTTTTCTTTTATTGTATTCTTCAGAATTTTTCGATTTGCAAGTAAAAATATTTTCCAATGATTCATCGTCTGTAAACCCTGCCCAACGCCAATAACGCTCTTGCTTATCGAGTTTCATTCCTTCAGCAAATTTTTCCAATTGCCTGATCTTGTTTCCTGTTACAGTGTTGCGTGATTTTGGTAATTGTTTTAATAATGGATGTATTGATTTTACCAAATTAGCTTTCAATCCACCATCTCGCGCTTTTAATTCGGCAGCGTGTTTGTTATAACCTGCAAAAAGTTCATCAGCGCCATCACCCGAAAGGCATACCGTAACGTGTTTCTTCGTGTTCATGCTTAAAATACTCACTGCCAAAGCGGATGAATCGGCAAAGGGTTCATCTATATAATCAAGTACCTGATGTAGATTGCCGAATAGATCCTGATTGCTTAATTCAAATACGGTGTGATTGGTTTTATATTTTTTCGCGACCAACAGTGCATACTCTGTTTCATCAAACAAAGGTTCATCTTTATAACCAATGGAAAATGTATTTAACTGTTTGGTGTGCTGCGCTGCAATAGCCGTAATAATTGAAGAGTCAATGCCTCCGCTTAAAAATGTACCAAGCGGAACATCAGCGATCATGCGTTTTTGAACCGATTGTTCTAATAAATTTTGTAATTGTTCTTGTGCTGATTGATAGTTTTGTATGTTTTTTAATTCATCATTGTACGGGATTTTATAATAAATACCCGGTTGAATTTGCGATGTGCTACGCTTTATTTTTAAATAATTCCCCGCATCAAGTTTTCGAACATCTTTAAAAATAGAGTAGGGGGAAGGGATATAATTTAAATGCAAATAGGTTTTTAAAGATGCTTCATCAATTTCTTTAGGTATGTCGAACGCTAACAATGCTTTTATTTCAGAAGCGAATACTAAACGATCATTATCTTTATAATAGAATAATGGCTTAATTCCAAATCGATCCCGAGCGATAAAAAGCTCCTCGGTTGAATTGTCATAAATTGCGAAAGCAAATTCACCATCCAATTTTGTTAAACAATTTTCCTTTTCCTTGATATAGAGATAAAGCAAAACCTCCGTATCACTTTGAGATTTAAATTGTATGCCTTTATTTTCTAATTGTTTCCGAAGCTCTTTGTAATTGAAAATTTCGCCATTAAATATAATAGTAAATCTTTCTGAAACATCGGTGAAGGGTTGCGCAGCCGCAACGGTTGTATCAATGATCGATAGCCTGCGGTGGCCCAATGCTATATTATTGTGAGAGTATACTCCTTCTGCATCAGGGCCACGCTTTATTAATGAATGAGTAGCAGCACTTATTTTATGTAAGTGTTGTTTGCCGTTTTCATTAAATGCCAGTATGCCTGTAATGCCGCACATCTTTTAGTTCATTTGTTTATTAGTAATAACAATACTGTGAAAAACTTTGTTAATATACTAAATTGCATGATGTGATTGTTTGTTGTTTATTGTTTTTATTTGTAGATAATAATATTTATTGTTAATTGAGGCATCGGGTCTTAACAATACAATTTGAGCATTAATATTAGAATCATTATGTCTTTCAGGGACAATAACGGTATTACCAATATTACCTCTTGTGGTAATTAAAATATCTCCTGGCTTTAAATGACCTTTTTTTAGAATAGCATGTTTTTCTTTTGTTATAAATAAAAGTGCATCGTCAACAATTTCATGATTCCTGAAATTATTTGCTCTAATAAATGGAATGCCTTCACCTACGAACTCATCATTTCGTGGATACTTTGCAGAGTAATTTCCATCAGCAATTTGAATATTTAATTTACCTATTTCCTCGATCTTCATCACATCAATTCTTTAAGTTCTCTTAGTTCTTTACTAATTGTACTTTCAATGCTTTCCAACTTTTCAAAAATTGCTTTAGGTTTTTCGTAAGTCACTTCTTCATACACTTCTTGCTTGTATTTGCTAAGGCTTAAATCATAATCATTGTCTATGATTTCTTTTTTTGCGATGGAGAAAAAATGACCGCCTCTATCCTCCGCTCGGTTCTCAACTCCGCTCGAACTGACAACGCGCGATTGATATTGTTTAATGATATCTTGTAAATCACTCTTGTCAATTTTATTTCGTTTATCATCCAGGGTATAACCATCATTCAACATTTCATAAAACCAAACATTTTTTGTTTCGCCTCCTTTAGTGAAAATTAAAATGGAAGTGGATACCCCGGCATACGGTTTAAATACACCACTTGGCATAGTTATCACTGCTTTTAATTCACTCTGCTCCACCATTATTTTTCGTGCTGCCACAAATGCTTTTCCGCTCCCAAACAAAACACCCTGTGGTACAACAACTGCAGCAGTACCTCCCATTTTTAACATGGTGAAAATGCGTTCAATAAAAAGTAATTCTGTTTTGGTAGTTCCTAATTTTAAGCTTTCGTTGATGTCACCTTTGTCTATATTACCCGTAAATGGTGGGTTTGCCATTACAATATCAAACTGAGCATCTTCGTTATAGCTTTTGCTTAATGTATCTTTATATTCAATATGTGGGTTTTCTATACCATGCATCATCAGGTTCATTAAACCTAAACGCACCATGGTAGTATCTATATCAAAACCGTACAAGCTATTGTCAACAATGTTTTTCAATTTATCATTTAAAATGGATGAAATGGTGGCGCGCACAAATCCATCTTCATCATGCCATACATTATCACCGTTTTCTTTTAAAACCAATTGTGTAAGCATGTATTGATAGGCTCCTAATAAGAAACCACCTGTACCACATGCAGGATCCGCAATGCGTTGCCCTAATTGAGGCTGTACCAAATCGGACATTAATTTAATGATATGGCGCGGTGTTCTAAACTGTCCATTTTTACCGGAACTCGCAATTTCGCTTAACAGCATTTCATAAACATCACCTTGTATATCCTGGAAGGATTGTCCGCCTGTAGTTTCATGAGCATCTTTTTCAACCTCAACAAATATTTGATCAATAATTTTTATTGCTTCCACCAACAAACTTGGTTTCGGCATAATAAACACTGCATTGCTCATGCTCTTTGTAAACGCATCACCATTATCTAAATCCTTCAAAAAAGGAAATACTTTTGTTTGTACATGCAACAACATTTCTTCTGCCGGCATGTGTTTAAAGCTGTTCCATCGCAAATCCTGTTTATCAATGGTTTTGTCAGCACCCGGAGCTTTGTATTTTCCGGAAAAGCGTGAAAGATATTTTTCTCCCACAAATTCTCCATCACGTTCACGTTTGGATTCATTATCATCCAAACGTTTCATAAATAACAAATAGGTAATTTGTTCAATAGCAGTAAGCGGGTTACTTATACCACCACTCCAGAAGTTATTCCAGAGCTTATCGATAAGAGCTTTTATTGTTGCGTTGTTAAGCATAATTATTTTAATTTCTTTAATTGTTTTTGCATGGTATTACCTTTTGCGGTAAGCCTATATTTTTGTTTAGGACTGTTAGGTGTTTCAGGAAATTTTAGTTCCACCAGCTCCAATTCTAATACAGGTTTTAAATAGTTGTATAATAAAGTTGGCCGATGTTTCAAGTTTAAACTGTCCATGATTTCTTTCAGAGACATTTCACCTTCAGTAAAATTCAATATCAGATTTTTTACTTGTTCGGTACTTGTTCGGTACTTGTTCGGTACTTGTTCGGCAGCTTGTTCGGTGCCTGTTCGGTAAAGGATGGCTTTAAACATTTCGTCCTGTATAAATTCAGGTTCTTTTAAACCAGCTGCCACCGAAAGCCTGAGCATATCAGAAGTACCTGTTCCCAAACGCTCAATATAACCGGCTAAATACATGGGTTCTGCCAACAGCGGATTTGCGGGTACCGAATTGTGTAATTGTTTTAATTTTTCAATGGTCCAACCCATAGGTAAAGTGCCGGGATTCCAAATTTCAAGTCGGTCGGCAAACAACATCACCTGCACACTCGCATTACTGGTATAGTCCCTGTGTGCAACGGCATTCACAATGGCTTCAGTAATTACTTCTTTAGGGATTTCATACTTCCCCGGAATTTGAGTTTGCTGTGCTCGGGTACCAATAGTATAATCCAGTTTTGATAACACAAACTCTACCGCTTGATCTACCAGTTCAAAAACTGTTCCTTTGAAAACCTTGTAAGAAGGAATCGGTTTTTCTACGATGGTACTTCGAAAATTTGCGCAGCGTATTTCTGAATTAATGAAAAATCGTTGAGGCTCTTTTCCAAAAAGCAATAATGCAGCATTGGTAATCCTGCCTTCATATATCAGATTAAGATGGGTAAGAATAGTTGTTACTGATTCAGACTCGTTTAAAGGGAAACCTCTTTTTGAACGAGCAATACGAACAAAGGTATCTAGTTTCTTGGAATCAATATCTTTAAGCGTTGCTATTTCATTTAAAGTAGCGTCAAATGGAGAGCTGCGTATAATTTCTTTTTCTTCCAAATACCTGATTAATGCAGCATATACTGCTGCCTTCAATTCATCAGCAGTTGAAAAACGTTTACGAACAAGTACTTCCTGCGCCTTAATAACGAATTTCACTTCCTTCGGATGACGTTCCTTGGTGGTATGTGTAGTTAAAAATACGAGACGAGTTTTATGATGTGCTGTTGCATAATCAAATTCAATTTCGGTAGGAGAAATACCTGAAGCATTCTCAAATCCATAGTCTTTGCCAAAGATGGCGAGGTAAATATCACAGCGTTGTACTTCTTGCAGGTAAACTTTATCGGAACGTTTGTCAGTTGCCGGTAGCAATTCAAACAAAAAAGGTTCGAAAAATTTTCCAAGCAGGGGATCAGCAGAAATATAGTCATGCAATGCTTTTCGCTCTGCTGCAAATTCCGCCTGCACACTGCTGATAAATATTTTTATTTTCGCCATGGTTAAGCAGCGAGTAATTTATTGGTCAATTCCAGAATTTCCTCAATTTCATTTGGTTTAAACACACCACGAATTCCTTCGGGGTGCAACATCGTAAAAGGAGATTCAATTAAATTACGCTTAGTGAGTTCTCCTTTATCAAGAATGTACTTTTTTAGAAGATCCAAAAACTGTAGTTGCCGAGTTGTTAAATACGTATGCGTTTTAATAAACTCATTGAAAGCAGTTGAAACAGCTTCCGGAAATGTTTCCAATACCTGAATTCCTAAAATATGTTTTACAAATTGCACTAACTGTGCTTTTCGGTGATGATACACTCTTCGCAATAAATCAACGGTGATGTGCGGATGTTCATCGTGCAATGCTTCTGCCAATGAATTTGCTTCCTCGGTTGTAATTTCTTGTCCTTGTTTTAATTTTTGAAGAATTGGATTTTCAGAAACCAGTTCATTTATTTTTTGTTCCACCAGTTCCCTGTATTTAGCAATGCTCAATGCTTCGTGTTGAGGACCAAATTCAACATATTCTTTTGCAAATACTTCATCCTTAAAATTAAACCTAGCCGGTCCGAGTGGAACGACAGTTTCTCTGTATTTCATCAAAGGAGAAAGTTTGATCGTTAAATCATCCAATTTTTCTTCAGTAATAGTTGCCCAAAAATTATTTGTTTGACTTTTACGGATGATGTCTTCTTCTTTTGCAACACTGTTTACGGATAATGGTAATTCTCCAATTTCCTCAACAATGCTGTCTTTTAAGGCTTCGAACTGTGCTTTTTCATCCGATAAATGCGCTAATGAAACTTCTAATATATCTTTTTCAAAACGCATGGCTTTAAAATCAGCATCAGAAACGGTTCTGAATAAGGGTTTAACAACCGATCTTAAAAATTCTAATTTTTCATTCGATAATAGTGTCCAGAAATTTTCATCTTCCAACCGTTGCAATTCATGTTTTGCATCTAAGATCACAATGGAGTTATTCGGAAGTGTTGCAATTTGCTTTCTCAGTTTAGAAATTTCATTCGCAACAATTTCTGTTTTATTTAACTCCTGGGCTTTTTCAATTTTGTCCAAGCGAATACCAAACAAACGAACCGGAAGGGGGAGAGTAGTGTTTGCTTCCCTGCCACGAGGGTTTAATTTGAAGTATTCAAAATTATCCCAACAATCCAGGATAAGAAAATTATCTTTATGTGTACACCAAGGTTTCATTTTGGCAGGCTCTAATAAACGAGTACCGCGCCCAATCATCTGCCAAAATTTAGTGTACGAGTAAACTGGCTTTGCAAAAACTAAATTTACCAGTTCGCGCACGTCAATACCTGTGTCCAAAATATCCACACTGATCGCAATACGGGGCATGTCGTTATTTACAAACTGATGTAACAATCCGCCTTTTCCATAAACGCGAGGATCATCACTTACCAATACTTTTGCTAATTCACCTTTGTACTCCGGATAAAATGCATCGAATAATTCTTCCATTCTGCGTGCATGTTTCATGGTAGCACAAAAGAAAATAGTTTTACCAGGTAGTACTCCATTTGGATCTTTAATACTTTCCTCCATGAACTCACGAACAATCAAAGCGTTCGTTCCTTTATTGATAACCGATTTTTCCAATTCGGTTCCTTCGTAATTTATTTCTGCAACTTCTTTTCCGTCCAAAATCAACTTCTTTTGATCTTCAAGGGTGATCGTTCGTTTATTAATTCCTTCTTCCTGAAACTTGGTTTTAATTTTCATTACTTGAAAATTGCTCAAGTAAGGCGGAATATTATTTACGGCTTCTTCATAAGAGTATGCAAAGGTTGGAACACCTTCTTCGCATTCAAACAAATTAAAAGTATTATGATCGATTACATCAGTTGGAGTTGCTGTTAAGCCAAGTGTAATGGTATTGAAGTATTCGAGTATTTCTTGATAAGTATTATAAATACTCCGATGGCTTTCGTCTACAATGACCAAATCAAAAAAGTGTGGGCTTAATGTTTTCTTTTCATCACGTATAATATTCAACATTGTTGGATACGTTGAAACATAAATACGTCTATCGGTTGTAATTTCTTTTTCACCTACTTTGGGCCAACGAGGTTCATTGGGTAAATGTTCTTTAAAAGCTTGGAGTGTCTGGTCGCGCAAAGCAATTCTATCCACCAAAAATAAAACGCGTTCAGCCCAGCCGGCTCTCATCAGGGCATCAACTAAAGCAATACAAGTACGAGTTTTACCGGTACCGGTTGCCATCACCAATAAAAATTTGCGCTTGCGTTTTTCAATGGCTTCCATTACTGCACGGATAGATGCTATTTGGTAATCACGTCCGGCAATATTGGTATTAATTAATTCACTTGCTAGTGCTTTACGCGCTTTGCGTATGTATTGGTAACGTTCTAAATCATCACGTGTAGGAAAACCGTACACTTTTTTAGGAGGATAGTTATTTAGATCCCAGAAATAAATATCGTGTCCATTGGTATAAAAGCAAAATGGTAATTCACCGCCGTGTTGCGTTTGTATATTTGTACAATATTGTTTTGCTTGTTCTTTACCGATATTGGCATCAACGGCTGATTTTTTTGCTTCCACAACTGCAAGCGGCTTACCGTCTTTTCCTAGTAAAACATAATCACTGTATTGATGTCCGGAATATGGGGTTGCTGCTTCTTCGACTTTTTGAGGATTAACAATGATATCATATTCCACCGCAACTTGAGTGTGGTCAGAAATATTCCATCCAGCAGTTTGCAGCCGTTTATCAATAATATCTTTTCGCGTTATAGCTTCGTTGTTACTCACAGAATTCTGTTTGCGATAATTCGTGTTAAGATAGTGAAATTTGTGGAATGCTAAATTAGCGAAAATTTCGTTTTCTATATCCAAAACGAGCTTCCTGTAGCGCTTCCATGACTTCTTTCTTTTTGAAATAAACACGTCGGGATAAACGATGTGATGGTATTAGGCCATCTCTCTTCCATTTAGTGATTGTGACCTTGGATACACCGAGTAACCTAGTTACATCCGTAATAGACATAAGTCTATCATCCTCCTCTTTTTTATTATGCTTCTGATATTCGATCAAAGCATTTTTTACACTTTCAGCAACTATTTCTTTTAGTTCGTCAAGTGTCATTGAAATAAATATTTTTTCTTCCATTTTTGTTGTAAAAATAAATAAAATGGAAAATATTGTACTACTATCTATTTCAAAAAATGAATTGGAATCTCTCATAGAGAATTCGGTTCGGAAAATTCTAAATGAGAATGTAAATGGTCAGAACTCCAATGACGATGGATTATTAACCGTAAAGGAAACCGCAAATTTCCTGAGGTTAGCAGTTCCTACTATTTACGGTTATATTCATTTAAGAAAAATACCTTGTTTCAAAAAAGGGAAACGGCTTTATTTTTCGAAGGATGCTTTGATAAATTGGGTTAAAGAAGGTAAGCTTAAAACCCTTTCTGAAATTGAACAAGAGGCTAATACGTATCTTTTAACAAGAAAATACAAACGGCGGTGAAAGAAAATTAATTATTCCCAATTTTTATTTCCCGAACAAGCGTAAGTTGAGGTGAAAGCTTTTCGCGAAGCAGTTTCATATCGTCGCTTACTTTTCTATCTAATATTTTCGCGTAGTGTTGTGTGGTTTTTAAATCAGTATGTCCAAGCATTTTACTTACACTTTCGATTGGAACACCGTTACTTAAGGGCGGTTCTAAAAATACAATGTTAAAAACATTATGATAAAATCATTATCTATGTCCGCAGAATACGAAGGTAAAGTTTTTTCTTTGCAGTAGAAAAATATATTCTATGATACCAAATAAAAAACAGGCTGCACGTGGATTCTTTGATGAACAAGAGGCATTAGAGAAGCTAAGCAAATTAAAAGACCCCTTAGAAAAACTAAATAAACACATCAACTTTGAAGTTTTTAGGGAAACATTGGAAACAATTTACACCAAGCAAACACCAAAGAGCAATGCAGGAGCAAAGCCTTATGATTATGTTTTGATGTTTAAAATCCTGATACTTCAAAGGCTATACAATTTGTCTGAGGAACAAATGGAATATCAATTAGTTGACCGCTTGTCGTTCAAACGCTTTACGGGAATAGAGTTTAGCCATCGAGTACCCGACTGTAATACCATATGGAATTTCAAGCAAGGCTTAGCAAAAGATGACAATGAGAAAAAATTATTTGATTTGTTTTACAAGGTAGTAGAAGAAAAAAAACTGATAGTAAACGAAGGAAAAATGGTAGATGCCAGTTTTCATGAAGCTCCTCGCCAACGCAATAGCAGAGAAGAAAATAAAGAAATAAAAGAAGGCAAAATACCCGAAGCTTGGAAAAGCA
Source organism: Bacteroidia bacterium (assembly GCA_038258655.1). Taxonomy (GTDB): domain Bacteria; phylum Bacteroidota; class Bacteroidia; order 2-12-FULL-35-15; family 2-12-FULL-35-15; genus 2-12-FULL-35-15. The sequence goes on along the minus strand of JBBSPS010000042.1, from coordinate 5,134 downwards.
ATAAGAACAAGCATAAATTAGCACACAAAGATTTGGAAGCACGTTGGACAAAGAAAAATAACGATACCTATTACGGCTACAAAAATCATATAAAAGCGGATACAGAAAGTAAATTAATTGACAACTATGAAGTAACGAGTGCAAGCGTACACGACTCACAAGCCTTAGAAAAACTGCTTGATGAAAAAGACAAAGGACAATCCCTTCATGCCGATAGTGCTTACGCAAGTGAAGATATGGAGGGTATGGTAAGCAAAATAGAAATGATAAATAAAATACACGAAAAGGGCTACAAAAACAAACCATTGACAGACAAGCAAATAGAAAGCAACAAAATAAAATCAAGCAAACGCGCACGAGTAGAACACATCTTTGGATTTATAGAAACAAGCATGAAAGGCACGTACATACGTACTATTGGCATGGCACGAGCAAAAGTAAATATTGGAATAACCAATCTTACTTACAATATTTGTAGAGCGGTACAATTAGGAATAAACATGTTTACAGGAGCCTGCCCCTGAACTTGTTTCAGGGGATAGCTACGTTCAATCGGTAAAACGGAATGGTTATTAACAAAAAAGATGAAGAAATGAACAAATTGCGCTGTAAAAAATAGGATAGAAAAAAATAAAAATGGGAGTATAGAAAAAAATTCCGAAAAAAAATTTTAATTTGAAACGAAAATAGAATACATTTGCTAAAATCAATTTATAGAACTACCCTTAAAGTAACTGTAGTTGCAAATGTGTGTCTAGCGGTGTGATAAGTAAGTTCTTTATGGACTTCACATACTGTTGCAATCTCTTTTAAGTATTCATTCATTTTTTGGTTGCTTAATACAGGAAGAACACGATGAGGAGAATGTGAGAGTTATGAAACTTTTTACCAAAATTCTGTAACTTTTCTCATTTGAACCTGCTCACCTTTGCGTCACATTAATTTAATAAAATACAAAATGAAAAAACAAACAATACTTCCAATCTTTGCAGCAACATTAACTTTCCTTGCTGCTTGCAATTCAAAACAAACTGCTTACCAATCTCTCAAAGACGATAATCAACGAAAGGATATTATTGTCGGTATCGTTCACCATCAACCTTACATGACAGAGATGATGCATGAAATGATGAACAACGACAGTTGCAAACAAATGATGATGGCAAACATGATGAACGACCCAAGCATGCAAGGCATGACAATGGATAACATGATGAGCATATGCAAAAATGAATCATCTATGTGTAAAATGATGATGGACAAAACAATGAGCATGTGTGATGCTGACCCTGCAAAATGCAATATGATGATGGGATCCATGCAATCACACCCTAATGTTATGAAATCCATGAAAGGAATGTGTGGCATGGACAATATGAAAAAATAATTTCAATCTAAAAAAAATCAATTAATACTCACAATTTAAAAACTAAAAATTATGTATATGAATGACGGTTATCACTTTTGGGGAATGCACTTAATATGGTGGTTCATTTGGCTTGTATTTATATTCTGGGTTTTCGCAACACCTTACGACATTCCAGGACAAAGAAAAAAGAAAGATTCTCCACTTGACGTTTTGCAAAAGCGTTTTGCTTCGGGGCAAATTACAAAAGAAACTTATCAGGAACATAAAGCACTTCTTGAAAAAAAGATTTAGCCAAATAGAATGATTAATAAAAAAATAAATTGAATCAATGAAAAAAAAACCTGGAATGTTGCTTTACAGCACACGCACAAAAGCAAACAGCAATGCAGCCACTTATACCTGCTCAATGCACCCCGAAGTAATCTCCGACAAGCAGGGTAAATGCCCCACGTGCGGAATGACTTTAGTAAAGAAAAATTAATTATACCGGGCAACAGCGAAACTGAAGAACGGGAAACAGTGTAACTGAATAAAAAATAAATAAATAAAAAATTATGGAAAATTCAATCAAGCATACTTATCACATTGGTGGTATGAGTTGCGGAGGATGCGTTGCAACAGTTAAAAATAAATTGTCTGCTATTCCCGATGTAACATCCGTGAAAGTTGACTTGGCAAAGAAGGAAGCAGAAATTACTTCTTCTATAGTAATTGAAGCCGATACCCTTCAGGATGCATTAAAGAATACGCATTATACCATTGCGGAACTTAGAACAGCTTAATTAAATTTATTCTGTCCTGTTCAAGAAAATTGTTCAGAAAAAAATCGGGCAACAGAGAAACTGAAGGCCGTGCAACAGCGAGACTGTAATGATTGTGAAGAATAAATTAATTCTAATAATTTAATCAAAATTAAAAACAAAATAAAATGAAACGAAGCATAAACAGTTTATTAGGCTACACCATTAAAGGAACTAATGGTGAAATTGGAAAACTAGAGGAGTTCTATTTCGATGACCGCACCTCTACCATCCGGTACATGGTTGTAAAAACAGGAGGATGGTTTTCCGGAAAAAAAGTTTTGATTTCACCCGAAGCATTTCAAAAACCTGAATGGGAATCAAAAACATTTTCGATAAATCTTACCCAGGAAAAAATAAAGAACAGCCCCGATATTGACACGGACAAACCTGTTTCGCGCCAGCAGGAAGAGTTGATGCGTGGATACTACTCCTGGCTCGGCTATTATGGATATGGGTATGGATACGGGATGTATGGATACTGGGGGCTTGGTATGTGGGGCTATCCGATACTTGAAGAAAGCGCGGAAGAAAAGGAAATCCAAAAAATGAAAGTGACGGAGCATGCGAATGACAATCCGCATCTGCGAAGCACACATGAAGTTACAGGTTATGATATTCATGCAACGGACGGTGACATAGGCGAAGTGGAAGATTTTATAATTGATGATGCGACTTGGAAGATCCATTTTCTTGTTGTGGAAACCGGCAACTGGTTTTCGGGGAAAAAAGTGCTCATATCTCCACAGTGGATTAAAGATGTAAAATGGCAGGAGCAGAAAGTTATTATCAATCACTCAAAGCACGAAGTGAAAAACAGTCCCGAATATGATTCTTCGCAACCGATAAATGACACGTATGAGCATTCCCTGCATGATTATTACGGGAAAGAAATTCATCATTAAAAATAATTAAACCATCAAATCCGGCTTCAACAAATGAAAGTGAAAAAGGAAGGAAAAAAACCGAAGGGTAGAAATTATAGCAATAAATGATAATCAAATTCAGTAAATTAAAATAAATAAATTATTTTAAAACAAATCAGTATGAAACCTAACATTGGAATACCAGAAAAAAAATTAAATGCTGTTACAGACCTATTATCCGAAGCACTGGCGAATGAAGTAACGCTCTATACAAAAACAAGAAAGTTCCATTGGAACGTGAGTGGAGAAAGTTTTATGGAACTCCATAAGCTGTTCGAGAATCACTACAAACAATTAGAAGAATCTATAGATGAAGTTGCCGAGCGAATCAGCAAATTGGGAAGCAAAACCATTGGCACTATGGAGGAGTTTGGAAAATTGTCTGCTGTTAAAGAACATCCAGGAAAATACCCTTCCTCCAAAGAAATGATAAAGGAACTTTTAACCGACCACGAAACTATTATCGTTCTGCTCCGCAAAGCTGTTGACGATTGCACTGAAAAATATAAAGATGCAGGCACTACAGATTTTCTTACGGGGCTGATGGAAGAACATGAAACCATTGCATGGACATTAAGGAGATATTTTTAAGTGACTTTTAAAATTGACAAAGGGAGATAAGTGATAAAAATAATCGAGATAAAAAAATGGAAACTAAAAGCAGTAATAAGGAAGTAATCGTTATCAGTGGCAGCAGCGGCTTAATAGGTTCGGCTTTGATTCATAAAATAGCCTCCCAATACAGGCTTGTAGGGCTGGACAATGTGGGCTATCCATATCCAGCTGCCGAAGCGGAATGTGTGTGCCTCGATATTACCAGCGATGCAAGTATGAAATTTGCTTTCGAAAGAATACGATATGAATATAGCGGTAAGATAAGTGCTGTTGTACACCTTGCGGCGTACTATGATTTTCTTGGAAAGCCTTCCCCGCTCTATGATGAAATCACAGTAAAGGGAACAGAAAGATTAATAAAAAAGCTACAGGAGTTTGAAGTAGAGCAGTTTGTTTTTTCAAGTAGCATGCTTGTTTACAAACCCACTTTGCCAGGCAAACCAATGAATGAAGAGTGGCCGCTGGAACCGAAATGGGATTATCCAAAATCAAAAGTAACCACAGAAAAAGTCTTGCGTGATCAAAGAGGAAAAATTCCTGTGGTTTTAATGCGAATGGCAGGTGTGTACAGCGAAGAAGGGAACTCTATCCCCATTACCAACCAGATACAGCGTATCTACGAAAAACAAATTACTGCCCGCCTTTATCCAGCTAACACCGCACACGGAAGCACGTATGTCCATCTTGATGATTTAGTAGATTCTATTGCAATGACAATTGAAAAGCGTAAAGAACTTCCGCCCGAAGTGGTGTTGAATATTGGCGATGATGAAACGCTTTCCTATAAGCAGTTGCAGGATATTATCAGCAAAGAAGTGGATGGAACACAAAAAGAGATAATAAAAATACCAAAATGGTTTGCAAAAGCGGGAGCATTTATGCAAAACTTATTTAGCAAAGCTTTTATAAAACCCTGGATGATTGATCTGGCAGATGACCATTTTGAAATGGATAGCTCGAAAGCAAAAAAATTGCTCGGCTGGCAACCTAAACATAGCTTAAGAGAAACACTTCCAAAAATGATTAAAAAATTAAAGGACGATCCCAAAGCATTTTATAAGGCAAATAAATTAAAGAAATAAAAATTACAGATACATCATTATGGAAAATATTAAACACGATATGTCTGCTCACGATCATGCTATGATGGGAGATAAAAAACAAGGCACACAATATACGTGTACAATGCATCCTGAAGTTATCAGCGATAAACCGGGCAAATGTCCTAAGTGCGGAATGGAGCTTGTGCCCAAAGAAGGAGCGACAGATCACAAACAAATGGTCATCGCTTTTCACGAAAAAATAATTTGGACGCATTTAACCAATGTTTTGCTGGGTGTATTTCTACTAATGGCTCCTGTTACATTTGGTTATAAAAGCAGCGAGATGTTTTACAGTGATATTATCAGTGGTGCATTGCTGAT
>JBBSPS010000041.1:0-22039 GCA_038258655.1 Bacteroidia bacterium | reverse complement strand
CATGATGTACATGCCCACAGTTCTTCAGGAGTAATATAATTGCCTAATAATGCTTTTCCATCATCCTTGTATTCACCATTTTTATCAATATTCTTACCAACTTCCACAAGTCGGTCACGAGTATCCATCATAATTTTACGCGGTGATAATAGTTTACCAGTAATATTTGCCGGGCAGGCTGAAGTGCAACGGCCACACTCAGTACAAGTATACGAGTCCAGCAATTGTTTCCTAGTAAGGTCACTAACATCCTTTGCGCCACATTTACCGCCGGGCATAGTGGGATCGGGAGCAGGTGGTGTAAATGAAGTATCTAACATCGCTTTTACTTCATTGGTTACTGATTGTAAATTGGTAAATTCTCCTTTGGGTTCAAGATTAGAGTAATACACATTTGGGAATGCCAATAGAATATGGAAATGTTTTGAGTAAGGCAAGTAATTTAAAAAACCAAATACCATTGTTATATGTCCCCACCACCCTATCCGTTCAACAATATGCAATATACTTGCATTTAATCCACCAAAAAGAAAAGGCCCCAACCTACTACTAATTATTAAACCTAAAGAGTTGTCGCCTAAATTTGTTGCATGCGATAATCCTTTTATATAAAGGACTTCATCGGCACCATTCATCATGAAAATAAAACAAATCAACGTTAGTTCAGCGATCAAAATAAAGTTGGCATCTAATTTAGGCCATCCATTCAATTCACTTTTTACAAGGCGCGGCACTTTTAATAAATTTCTTCTGGCAAGAAAAAATATAGTTCCGATAAATGCCAGAACAGATAATACTTCAATAAAACTAACTACAAATGTATAGAATGAGCCTAATAGCGGTCTAAACAAGCGATGATGCCCTGAGGCGCCGTCAATAAAAATTTCAATTAATTCTATTTGTGTAATCACAAAAGCCGCGTATAAAAAAAAATGTAACAAAGCCGGAATAGGCCTTGCAAACATTTTCTTTTGGCCAAAAGCCACCAACAACATAGTTTTCCAACGTTCAGCTTTTCTATCGGTACGATCAAGAGGTTTCCCCAAAAGTATATTGCGTCTTACTTTACGAGAGTTAATAGTAAACCAGGTAATGGCTGCAATCAACAATAAAATAAATACACCGTTTGAGATCATATTTGAAAGTTATAAGTTATATAAGTTGGAGGTTTTACTATTTAAAACTTCCGAAATCAAACTTTCGAATTTCGACTTCCTTATTACTCTGTATATTTTTTACGTTTATTCCTGATATTGATATAACGGTTCGGATTAACACGAATATCTTTTAATAACTTATCAAGGTCTTCGGATGATTTATCTAATTTGCGATACAAACTATCGTTATTCACCAACATTCCCATTGTTCCCTGACCGTTATTAATTTTAGTCATAATAGCTGAGGCCTGAAACAATGCCAAATCAGCGTTATTGATCGCTGATGTCAATTTAGATTTTGCCAATGAATCACTTATGTTTGAAAAATTATTGATTACATTTCCAAGTTTGTCGCTATTATTAGCTAATGTAGTTGCGAGTACATTTACTTTAGTTAAAATACTTGAAATCTTTATCTTTTCATTAACTACCATGGTATCCAAACGGAAGGAAGTTGTTTCTAAGGAAGAAATAGCAATCTTTATACTTTCAAAACTTTTTGCAAGATTTTTTCGAGTATTCTCATTAAATACTTGCTGTATCACAACCATTACAGAATCAATAGAAGAAATTAAGCTGACCGCTTTCTCCTGCAAAGGAGCGATGGTTTTGTTTACCGCTTGTTTTAAATTATCTTCATGTGCAGATTCAAGTGTATCACCATCTTTCACATAATTTGTTCCAGTACCTAATATTAGTCGGATAGCTTTCGAACCTAAAATATCCGAGCTGATAACTTTCGCTACAGAATTTTTAGGAACTTTTATATCATTGTCTAAAAGCAAAGTAACAATTACCCGGCTTGTCGTATCATGGGCTAATTTTATATCATCTATCATCCCTACTTTAAACCCATTGATCATTAATGGATCAGCATTCACCAAACCATCAATATCATAATAAACAGCATAGAATTTGCGTTGATGAGTAAAGAAATTTTTGCCCTTCAGAAAATTAAAACCATAAATAAAACAGCCAATGGCTACAGTGGTAATTATTCCTACTTTAACTTCATTTGATATTTTCACTTTTATCGCTTTTCGTTGTCGGCAAATTTAATGATTTATGTAGAATTGAAGCTAAATTTTGAAGATAATATTAAATTGTGGAATTGTAATTATACGAGTGGAAATCAGTAATTTTATACTCAATTGTTTTTTTACATAAAAACGATAGCTATTGTAAGATGGCCAACCTATGAAGACAATACACAAATTTATTTTAAAATCTTATGTCGGGCCATTTATAATGACTTTTTTCATTGCGATGTTTGTATTTTTTATGATGTTCATCTTTAAGTATATTGATGATTTTGTTGGCAAAGGTATAGCATTTGGCGTATTATCAGAATTATTCTTTTATTTTTCACTCACTACCATCCCTATGGCATTGCCACTTGCCATATTACTTTCATCGTTAATGACCTTTGGTAATTTAGGCGAACATTTTGAACTTACTGCGATGAAAAGTTCGGGTTTATCACTACAAAAAATAATGCGGCCACTCGTCGTCTCAACTCTTTTTTTATCAGGCGCAGCATTTTATTTTTCTAATAATATTTTGCCTTATACCAATTTAAAAGCCGGTTCTTTATTATATGATGTGCGTGAATCCAAGCCAGCCTTGATGTTTAAAGAAGGAGTATTTAATAATAGCATTGAAGGATTTAGTATACGGGTAGCGAAAAAAGATAGGGACGGAAAAACACTGAGGGACATTATGATATATGATCATAGGGCGATGCAAGGCAATAATATTATACTATCCGCGAAAAGCGGCACAATGGAGGAAACAGCAGATAAACTATTTTTGGTACTTACTTTGAAAGATGGGGTGAGTTACAAAGATGTGGTGGACAATTCAAAAAACGCAGAAACACATCCTCTTTTACGTGATAAATTTGAGGAACGTATCATACGTTTTGATCTTTCAGAATTTAAAATGTCGCGCACCAATGAAGAGTTGTTTAAAACCAATGCCCAAATGCTTACTATATCCCAATTGGGGGAGGCCGTTGATACGATAAAAATAAAAAGTGAAAAGCGGAAAGATGATTTCAAAAAACAATTAGTACAAAGCTATTACGGCAAATCAACTGCATTTTTAGCGAAAGTTGATTCTAATAAAATAGAAAAATTACCCATAGATTATTTTTCAAAAATCCCTAAAGTACAACGATTAGTTATCATTGAAAGTGCCACTAACATAGCCCGGAGTGCCAAAGCATATTCCGAATCACTCGCAAGCGATTATGAGAACGATGGATTTTCCATCATAAGATATGATGTTGAATGGCATCGGAAATTTACACTTTCCATTGGATGCCTTGTATTATTTTTTATTGGCGCACCACTCGGAGCCATTATCCGTAAAGGGGGATTAGGTATGCCTGTGGTTGTTTCGGTTGTTTTTTTTATTATCTATCACATCCTTTCCATAACCGGTGAAAAATTATCGAAAGAAGAAGAACTGCCTGTTTACCAAGGTATGTGGATGGCTACAATTATTTTATTGCCCATTGGTATTTTTCTAACCTATAAAGCTACTTCTGATAGCAGTTTATTTGATATAAATGCGTATACAGAACCTATCAAAAGAATTTTTATTCGTAAAAAAAGTACGCAATAGCGGCTATGAAAATTTTGCAACTATGCCATAAAGTCCCATTCCCTCCTGTTGATGGCGGTTGCATCGCGATGAATAATCTTACGCAAGGTTTGATCGATGAAGGACACAGCGTAAAAGTTCTCGCGATCAATACGCAAAAACATTTTACAGATATAAAACAATTACCTTCTGATTACCTCTTTAAAACTAATATAGAGGCTGTTTTTATAGATACGAATGTAAAAATAATCCCCGCATTTTTAAATTTATTCACAAAGACATCTTATAATATTAACCGCTTTTATTCTAAAGCATTTGAAAAAAAACTGATCCAACTATTAAAAGTGGAGCATTTTGATATTATTCAGTTGGAGAGCTTATATATGGCTATTTACGTAAATGCAATACGCGCTAATTCAAAAGCGAAAATAATTTTACGGGCACATAATATTGAACACAAACTTTGGGAACAGAACGCTCAATTAACTAAAAATTCAATTAAAAAAAACTATTTGAATTTATTAGCAACACGTTTAAAAAAATATGAATTAGATAGTTTGAAAACATTTGATGCTATTGCTTCTATTACCAAAGAAGACGAAGCTTATTTTAAAAAACAACACTTTATAAAACCCATTGAAACATTTCCTTTCGGAATTGATTTTAAAAATATTAAAATTTTTAATTCTCAAGAAAAAGAATATCCTTCCATTTTTCATATAGGATCCATGGATTGGTTACCTAATGTTGATGGTGTAAAATGGTTTCTGAAAAATGCATGGCCACAAATACACATTCAAAACCCGGATGTAAAACTTTACCTTGCAGGAAGGAATATGCCGGAATGGTTTCAACAGTTAAAAATTAAAAATATAATTGTAGAAGGTGAAGTAGCAGATTCTCATACATTTATCAATTCTAAATCAATAATGATAATTCCTCTTTTATCAGGTGGCGGAATGAGGGTAAAAATAATTGAAGGAATGGCTTTGGGTAAAACTATTATTTCTACAACTATTGGTGCTCAAGGAATTGATTATACAAACAATAAGAATATTATTATCGTAGATGAAGCAACGAGTTTTGTGAATGCTATCAGCAAATGTATTTCAGATAAAATATTTTTTGACAATATTGGAAACAACGCGAGAACATTAGCCGTAGAATGTTACAATAACGCTAACATTTGTAAGCGACTAACAACATTTTATCAATTAACTATCAACACTCACTAGTTTGAAAATTTTAGTTGTATTATCACGTGTCCCCTACCCGCTCGACAAAGGCGATAAACTCCGTGCGTTTAACCAGATCAAAGAACTTTCCAAAAAAAATCAGGTCATTTTATTTGCTTTGAATGATAAACAATTAGATGAAAAAGCTGTTGATGAATTGAAAAAATATTGTGTCGCTATTTCAATTATGAAATTTTCCAAGATTACCATTTTCTTTAATCTCCTTAGGGCATTATTTAGCAAAAAGCCATTACAAGTAGGTTATTTTTATTTCGCGAAAGCGCAAAAAAAAATGGATGAATTAATTAAAAAACATAATCCTGATCACCTGTATTGTCAACTTATCCGCACGGCACAATATGTAAGATCATATACCAACATCCCAAAGACATTGGATTATATGGATATTTTTTCAAAGGGTATGGAACGCAGAATAGCTACTGCACCTTTTTATATGAAACCACTTTTAGCAATAGAGCATCGCAGGTTGTTAAAATATGAGCACGATATATTTGAGGATTTTAATAATAAAACGATCATATCAGGGCAGGATAGAAATTTAATTCCGCATCCTAAAAAGAATGAGATCGTAGTTATTCCAAATGGTGTTGATTCAAATTATTTTATGCCTGTTCCACATGAAAAAGATTTTGAATTATTGTTTAACGGAAATATGAATTATCCGCCAAATATAGAAAGCGTAGAATATTTGGTAAATAAAATAATGCCGTTAGTATGGACTAAATTACCTAATACACGCTTGCTTATTTCAGGCGCATCACCTAATAAAAGAGTTCTGAATTTAAAATCGGATAATGTAATAATCAGCGGTTGGGTGGAAGATATTCGTATAAATTTTGCACGTTCAAAAATACTAGTAGCTCCCATGCAAATAAGTATAGGATTACAGAATAAACTATTGGAAGCAATGGCAATGCAATTACCTTGTATCACATCTACACTAGCCAACAATGCCCTCGGGGCCAAACACAATGAACAAATTATTGTAGCTGATGCACCCGAACAATATGCGCAATACATTATTGAATTGCTTCAAAATGAAATCAAAGCAAAGCAAATTGCAGTGAACGGGTATAATTTTGTAATTAATAATTTTAATTGGCAAAAGACTACAGCTGTATTAGAACAATTGTTTAAGAGTTGTAAGTAGATAAATTATTCGTAAGATCCCTTATTCGTAAATTAGTATAAATTCGTAAAATGTAGATATGAAATTATTAAAAGAAATGTGCCATATCCATGCGCCATCGGGCAATGAAGCGGCAATGACACAATTCCTGTTGAGCTATATCGACAAGAATAAAAAAAATTGGAAAATAAAACCAAAAATATATTCAGGTGATGATTTCCAGGATTGTATTGTGTTAAAGTTTGGAAAACCACGCACCGCTATTTTTGCACATATGGATAGTATTGGTTTCACTGTACGGTATGGTAAGGAGTTAGTAAAAATTGGTGGGCCAAGAACTGTAAATGGTTTTGAATTGGTTGGTACAGACAGTAAAGGAAAAATTGATTGCACATTGCACTTGGATAAACAAAATGCTATTTCGTACAAATTTAAACGTGAATTGGAACGAGGAACGGAACTTACTTTTAAACCCAACTGGCGTGAAACAAATGAGTACGTGCAATGCTGTTATATGGATAACCGCCTCGGTATTTGGAACGCGTTGAAAGTAGCTGAAACATTAAAAGATGGCATCATTGTTTTTTCCTGTTATGAAGAGCATGGTGGCGGGACTGTTTCGTTTTTACAAAAATTTATTTACCAAAAGTACAATGTGAAACAAGCCATTATCTCTGATATAACCTGGGTTACGGAAGGTGTGCCTCATGGAAAAGGTGTTGTGATCTCTTTACGTGACAGTTTGATACCTCGAAAAAGTTATGTAGATAAAATAATTTCGATCGCTAAAAAATCAAAAATCCCTTTTCAATTGGAAGTAGAGGGTACGGGCGGCAGTGACGCGAAAGAATTACAAATGGCCGAAGCGCCTTGGGACTGGTGTTTTGTAGGCGCCCCAGAAGATAATGTTCATACACCTGATGAAAAAGTATTTAAAAATGACATTGATTCCATGGTGAAGTTGTACAAGGTATTAATGGACAAACTATAATAAAAATGCCCTGCTTTAATTGCAGGGCATTTTAAACTATTTTTTTAAAGCTAAATTTTCACGATCAACCCTATTCCTATATTTACTCCATTTCCTTTCAATTTAAATAATTCATTTTTGTTATTATCATTATTCAAATTGCTGTCAGAGTTATTTGAAAATGTAATACTCGGATAACTGTAACCCATATAGCCCAAATTAAAAAACATACCAATATAATCTCCAAAATAAATTCTTGGGATCAACGCTATTCCATAATTTAAGCCGTTATCTTTTGCCATTGCATTACCATTATCATAGGTAGGGTCCACATACTGGTATTCGGATTATTAGCTTTGTATTTAAAATTGGAGTAACCAATTATCCTTTGTGAAAGGCTTTATCTTGTGATGTTGCAGTAGTTGTAATTAATGCAAATTCTATGATCATTAATACAAGTTTTTCATCTTTTATTTTTATAATGTTAAAATAGGGCTAGATATATAACTGCAATAAAAAATAAACTATTTTTTTGAAAGCGAACTTTTAAAATTCATTGATAAAAAAAATTAGCTTTGTATTAACAATTTTAAAAAAATGAAAAATAAATTAAAGAATATTATTTTAATTACATTCATAGTGTTAACAAATGCCTGTTCACACAAGACAATGAGCGTACAATCACTAGCGTCAGAAGAAAAGGCGAATTTTATTAAAGCGACTATAATTAATTATACACTTGACGGCTGCGGTTGGATGTTACAATTGGAAGATGAAAAAAAATTACAGCCTGTTAATCTGAATAATGAGTTTAAAAAAGAAAATTTAAAAGTCTGGGTACAATATCAACCCGTCAAACAAGGTATGAGTATTTGTATGGCAGGTGAAATCATTACAATCACAACTATTGAATTAAGGAAATAAGGCAATAAGCAAAATTAACAAATTGTGCCTCGTCACTCTGAGCGAAGTTGAAGAGTGTGCAATGATACGTGGAATAAAAAAGATGGAACAACTGCGAATAATTTTTATGGGAACACCTGAATTCGCGGTAGAGTCCCTGGATATATTGGTAAAAAACAATTACAACATTGTTGGTATAATTACAGTACCTGATAAACCTGCTGGCCGTGGACAATTAGTACAACAATCAGCAGTAAAAAAATATGCAAGCGAAAAAGGGTTAACTGTTCTTCAACCGGAAAAGCTAAAGGATGAAAATTTCTTGCATCAATTGCATGAATTAAAAGCTGATCTGCAAATTGTAGTTGCATTTCGGATGTTACCTGAAGTAGTCTGGAAAATGCCACGCTTAGGAACGTTTAATCTGCATGGCTCATTATTACCTCAATACAGAGGGGCTGCCCCAATTAATTGGGCAATAATAAATGGCGAAAAAGAAACAGGAGTGACCACCTTTTTTCTTCAACATAAAATTGATACCGGGAAAATTATTTTCAAAGAAAAAACCCGGGTTGGCGAAAATGATACAGCAGGTGAAGTGCATGACCGATTAATGCACATTGGCGCACAATTAGTTTTAAAAACAGTTCAAGCGATCGAACAAAACAATTACCCTCAGATAGATCAAAACGAACTGATTGCTGAAGAAGAAAAAGAAAAACATGCACCTAAAATTTTTAAAGACGATTGTAAAATCAATTGGAATATAAATGTAACCGATATTCATAATTTTATTCGGGGTTTAAGCCCCTACCCTTCTGCATTTACAACTTTAATTGCACCCGATGGGGAAATTTATCCTTTAAAAATTTTCAGAACAGAGAAAGAAATTATTACGCATCCACATCCTATAACTTCTGTAATTACCGATTCGAAAACACATTTTAAAATTGCTGTTAATGGTGGCCTAATTTCTATCCTTAACCTGCAATTAGCCGGAAAAAAGAAAATGCCTGTGAATGAGTTTCTTCGCGGATTTCCAATGAATAATAATTGGCAAATACACTAATTAAAAATTATTCTAAATAGCCATTTCTACAACTCCGTACTATCCATCTGTTTAGCCTACTAAATAGCTGTGTATCAAAAACAAAGGTTAGTTCATAACTATCATTTAATAAGGTATTGTGATAGGTGGCATTACAAGCCGCATTATTAACATATATGCCATTTATAAACAATTTCACGTCTTTTAAGCTCTAATAGTTGCACTATAAGCTATTTTAACTACCTTTGCTATGTTCAATTAAATTAATGTTAAACCTAAAACTAAAACAAATGAACAAAGCAGAATTAGTTGACGCAATTTCGTCAGAAGCAAAATTAACAAAAGTAGATTCTCAAAAAGCATTAGATGCTTTTGTTAACGCTACAACTAAAGCACTTAAAAAAGGTGATAGAGTTGCACTAGTAGGTTTCGGTTCTTTTTCTATTGCTAAAAGAGCAGCAAGAATAGGCCGTAACCCGCAAACAGGAAAAGCTATTAAAATTGCTGCTAAAAAAGTAGCAAAATTTAAAGCTGGCGCTGACTTAGCTAAAACAGTTAACAAATAGTCGTCAACTGAATTTATAAAAAACTCTTCCGGTTTTCCGGAGGGGTTTTTTTATTTTAAAAACTATCAAAAATAAATTAAGGTACTATCTTTACGAGCTTATATTTTTTATACACAGCCTAATCAACCATTGAGAAATTAACTAATGAACTAAATTAATGAGTAAACAAGATAAAATAAACAATTTCGATCCGAATGGTATGGGCGATGCTAACAACAATATATACGGATTGCCATTTACAACAGAAGAAGCCGAAGTTGTTATTATTCCTGTCCCTTGGGAAGTAACTGTATCGTACAGCGCTGGGACTGCTTTGGGCCCTCAAGCTATATTTAATGCATCTTACCAGGTTGACCTGTTTGATCCTAACATTAAAGATGCCTGGAAAATTGGTATTTCCATGGAACCTGCATCCAATGAAATTGAAAGTAAAAACGAAAGTCTCAGGCGAAAAGCTGAAAAATATATTACATTATTAGAAGAAGGTGAATCCTCTCAAACAAATGAAGAAATGGAGAGCATCCGAAAAATTATAAATGCTGAATGTGTAAAAATGAATGATTGGGTAAAAATAACATCACTCAATTATCTCGATAAAAATAAAATCGTAGCATTACTTGGCGGTGATCATAGCACACCACTTGGTTTAATACAAGCATTGGCAGAAAAAAATAATTCATTTGCCATTTTACAAATTGATGCACATGCTGATTTGCGTGATGCTTATGAAGGTTTTGAATTTTCACACGCATCCATTATGTTCAATGCGCTAAAAATCCCGCAGGTATCAAAATTGGTACAAGTTGGTATTCGTGATTATTGTGAAGCGGAATTTGATATCATTCAAAATTCGAATAATCGCATTGTTACTTTTTTTGATCGTGATATAAAACACAAACAATATGATGGTACCACATGGTCTTCCATTTGTAATGACATTATCGCGCAGTTACCAAATGATATTTATTTAAGTTTTGATATTGACGGGTTAGATCCCAAACTTTGCCCCAACACAGGAACGCCGGTTGCCGGAGGTTTTGAGTTTGAGCAACTATTATTACTGATCGAAAAAATTGTTGATTCCGGAAAACGTATTATCTCATTTGATATTAATGAAGTAGCTCCGGGAGGAGATGAGTGGGATGCAAATGTTGGTGCCCGTTTATTATATCGTATTGCTAATATGGCCGCAAAATCAAATAACAAAATTTAATCCTCGACTCGCTCAGTATTGACAATCCATTTAGTCAGCCGGAGCGAGATCAAAAACTGCTTGACAACAAAAGGTTTAATGACTAAAGAACTCGTCACTTATTTATCAGCTTTTATTTCTGATTCACGCAGGGCAAAATTTGATGAAGTACTTAACTACCGGACACGTCATATTACCATTGTACTGGAGGATCTCTATCAACCACACAATGCCAGCGCTGTATTACGTTCTTGCGATATTTTTGGAATACAGGATATTCACATTATAGAAAATAAAAATGCTTATACCGTTAATAAAGATATTGCACTTGGTTCGCCAAAATGGTTAACTATTTATAAATACAAAAATGAAAGTAACAATACACTTGCATGCATCAAACAATTAAAAACTAATGGATACCGAATTATTGCAACCAGTCCTCATCAAAATAACCGTACGATAGATACTTTACCTATTGACCAACCGTTAGCCTTATTTTTTGGCACTGAATTAACAGGCATTTCAGAAACCGTGCGTGAACAGGCCGACGAATTTGTAAAAATACCAATGTATGGTTTTACTGAAAGTTTTAATATTTCCGTTTCGGCTGCATTGTGTTTACATACACTTACAGCGAAACTACACAAAGCAAATGTATCATGGCAATTGAAGGATACTGAAAAAGATGAATTGCTTTTAACATGGCTGCGAAATACGATTCGAAAAGTGGAATTAATAGAAAAAGATTTTTTTGAAAAACGTCAAATTTGATGTAGGTTTGCAATCACAATCAAACTAAATAAAAAACAGTATGGGAAAAGGAGATAAAAAAAGCCGTAAAGGTAAAATTGCAATGGGCTCTTATGGAGTAACCCGGCCAAGAAAAAAATCTAAACCAGCTTTAGCCGCAAAAAATGCAGGTACAAAAAAAGCAGCGGCCCCTAAAAAGGTGGTAGCTCCTAAAAAAGCAGCAGCTAAACCAGCTCGTGCTGCGGTTAAGAAAGCACCCACAAAAAAAGAGGAATAAATCCAAGGACTTTTTTGACTAAAAAAACCTTATGAATTAATTCATAAGGTTTTTTTTATCTAATTATCGCTAATTAATTTCCTGTTTTTGATTCTCTGGTTTTTGTATATTTGTTAAGCGTAATGTCATTAACAATTTTATTATCATAAAGATGAAAAAAAAATCGTTACACCCCATTACATTATTGTTTGTTCTAACAGCCACACAGTCTGTTTACAGCCAACTTAATTATTTAACTCCATCAGGAACCAGCAATAATGCGGTTTTATACACTGATTTAAGTACAAATGGAGCAGCTATTCCCACGGCAAATTTCGATAATGCTAACTCCTCTCCTCAAAACATCGGCTTTACGTTTAGCTACGACGGGACTGCATTCACTCAATTTATATTAAATACCAACGGCTTTATCAAATTAGGAAATACCAACCCATCTATTGATAGTTTGTTTTTTACTTCGGGTATATTGGGTGGAATATTTAATAGCGCTAATGCTACAGATGTAAATATCCTTAGCATATTCAATCTTGATCTTCAGGCAGGCACCGCCACACCTGAATATCGTTTATTTACTAGCGGCCCTGCGGGATCCCAAATATGTACTATCCAGTTTAAAAATGTACGTGGAAAAATTGCGCCAATTCAATTTGACAACATGGAATTTCAAATTAAATTATACGAAACAACAAATAACATTGAATTTATATACGGTACTTGGATTCCTGCGGCTACAGGCCTTACTTCTACAAAAATTGCAGCCATTGGATTAAAGGGAGCTAATAATTCAAACACTGAACTATTGGTTGTTTCAAAAATATCTGTAACACCATGGGGCGCAGCTAGTTTTATGTCCGGCAATTATATGGGTACCGCCTTTAGCTATGGAAAACCAACAAAACCTATCCCCGATGCTGGAAGAACATTTCGATTCATTCAGGCATTTCAAAATGATGCAACAATTAATTTATTTACTCTTGGTAGTATCCCTAAACCTTATGGTGCACCACGAGTGGATTCAGCAATAGTAAGGAATATTGGAATGAACACTTTAACTAATATTAATGTTACATTAAATATTACAGGTGCCAACACTTTTACCAATATCCAAATTATTCCATCACTTGCCTCGGGGGCTTCAGCAACAGTTGGCTTTGCTCCATATACTCCTGCAACTTTAGGAACAAATAATGTTTCTGTTTCAATTTCTAATGATGACAACAATGGCAATAATACAGATACTTATTCACAAATTGTAAATAGTACGATCTTTAGTTACGCCGATGCAGGTAAGGCCGCGGGAGGAATCGGAAGTCAAAATTATCCGGGATACTTAGTAAATAAGTATACTATAACAGGAACAACCTCTGTTACAGGAGCAAACATTTATATCGCCAATGACCCCGCTGCCTTTACCGGTAAAAGTAATAAGGTATACGCAATTTTATTTGATGGCGCAGGTAATAAGCTTGATTCTTCTGCTGTGTTAACCATTTCTATATCAGATACAGGTAAATAC
Source organism: Bacteroidia bacterium (assembly GCA_038258655.1). Lineage (GTDB taxonomy): Bacteria > Bacteroidota > Bacteroidia > 2-12-FULL-35-15 > 2-12-FULL-35-15 > 2-12-FULL-35-15. The sequence continues at coordinate 8,668 of JBBSPS010000041.1, read as the reverse complement.
CATACTTTTACATTTCCTCTTTCTCCTACCATTTCCAATTCATCCTTTTATATTGGACTTGAAGATACCGCTGGTTATAACGCATTGGGATATCAAACAGAATCATCACCACGCATGGATGCTTATTTCATCAGATCCATGAACACAAGCGTGTTTACTGATTTAGGAGGAGGCAACAGTTTTACCCCTTACCGCTTAATGATCCAGGCGATCGTATCAAATACTGTTGCCGTTATATTAGAAAATAGTGAGCAAAAAACAGTGATGGCATTCCCTAATCCATTTAGTAATGAAACCAATTTTAACATTCAATCCAATGATATAAAGGGGATTTCCTTTTCCCTATACGATGTTACAGGAAGAATTGTAAAGACACTTAAAAATATTAACACTCCCGAATTCAAAGTGGAAAGAGAAAATCTCCAAAACGGAATATATTTTTACACCTTGAATAGTACTGAAAATATCATCGATTCAGGGAAACTGATCATTGAGTGATAAAATTAAAATTGTATTCAAAGCTTTCGCAGAATTGCGAGGGCTTTTTTATTTATACAAATTATACCTCAGGCCAATAAAAAATCTCCTTCCCTGCATAGCAGCATAATTGTACGAAGGATCAAACGTATAGTTGTTCGGATTGTTTTCTGCCACATGTTTATCAAAAGGGTCAAATGATCTTAGTATAGGATCAGCAGGAGTAAAATCAAAAATATTTTTTACTCCGCCATATACTTCTATTCTGGTTTTAAATTTCTTACGCAATTGAATATTTTGGATCATAAACCAAGGAGATTTTTCCGGACGATAATCGCCTGGCACAATGGGTAAATGCATCGGGCTTTTTAAATTTCCTGTATAATCGATACTCAGATCTATTTTACTGAAGGTATAGCTTAAGGTAAGATTCCCCGAAAATTTCGGAGCATACAGTTGAGGAGTGGTCATATAATTATGTGTCGAATCTTTTTCTATGCTGTACACATCCATATATGTTCCACCGATCAGCGCTTTAAAACCACTGGTATGCATAACATCTACATTCACAGATATTCCTTTGGAAACAGCATATCCATCCAGATTATCAAATATAATTTTATCGGGTTCGCTGGTAAAATCACCAATGATCTTATTTGTAAAATAGGTATAAAATATACTTGCATCAATTCCAATGAATGTATTTTCCATTATAAAAGATCGTTGATAATTTAAATTCGCATTCCAGGATCGCTCCGGTTTCAAATTATTTTTGATCACTACTTCCCTCGCTCCTGTTAAAGCAGCGTGATCTTCTGTAAAAAGATTCACCACCCTATACCCATTGCCTCCACTTAACCGGAAAATATTATTTTGGTTCAATACATATTTTAAAGCGATCCTCGGCGATAAAATACTCCCATGCTGTGTATTATAATCGTAACGGATCCCGGCAAGAGCAGTTAGCTTTTTTAATTTGAATTCAGTCTGAACAAACACTCCCGGCAGATACGTTTTTTGTGGTTTATTTTGAGGATGAAGAGAATCCATTGTGCGTGTACTTGGAGTATTATCATCGTAATACGTATAACGAAATGGTATTCCTACTAGGAAATCTGCTTTTTTAGTTATTTTCTTATTCCAGTGGAGCTGAGCAAAGGCAATGGTTTGATTCGCCATAAATGGAATTGTTCCATAGTATGAATTTTGGTTATGATCATTAAATGAATATTGTAAATACACCAGCTCTTTTTTCAAAGGCAGTTGATACATCCCTATCAATTCATAGCGGGTAGTATAAATGGATTCACCATACACACTATCTGTTCCCCTGTATTTATTTTCGTATTGCAGCTCTCCACCCCATCGGTCCTCATATACAAAGCGTGCAGCAATGCTTGCTAACCGATGTTCCTTTCTTTCAAAACTCCATTTATTAAAAATGGAGATACGATCCTGAATAGTCACATCCGTAAAATTATCATGGTTCTTATCCATGATATTCTCAAAATTAAAATAGTTTATACCTAACAACGAATGTGTTTTTTTGTATTTGGTTTTCAGTCCCAGGTCGAAATTGTACTCCTGGTCAGAAGTAACCATCACATCAGCACTTATAACCGGCGCAGTCGCCGGATCCTTTGTGATCACATTAATCAATCCTCCTACTGCTTCTGAACCATACAATGTACTTGCAGGTCCTTTTACCACTTCTATTCTGTTTACAAGGCTGTTTGGTATTCCGCTCAAACCATAAACAGTTGAGAGTGCACTCACAATGGGCATCCCATCAATGGTAATCATTGTGTATGGTCCTTCCATTCCATTAATGTGAATATCACCGGTATTACAAACATTGCAATTCAGTTGCGGTTGAACACCATTCACCATTTGCATGGATTCAAATAAATTGGGAGTAGGATTCTTCTGAAATAATTGTGGTGTTAATACTTCAACAGGTATAGGTGATTCGGAGCGGGAAATTTCTTTCATTGTTCCAGTTATAACCACCTCATTCAAACTGTTGTTCATTGAAACTAAATTGACATTCATAAGAACAGCTACCTCTTTATCAATTATAATAGTTCTTTTTACTTTTTGGTAACCAACCAATGTTATCTGAAGCTCGTATTTCCCAAATGGAATTTGCGTTATTTCATATTCACCTTTTTTATTGCTTACAGAAGCATAAACAGTTCCTGTTAAACCTACAGTAACAAACTCCAATGGATTGCCATCATTACCAACTACGCCTTTTATAATTCCTATTTGGGCATAGGAAATTAACCCAAACAAAATAGTAATAAGCAATAAAACAACTTTTTTCATCCCCACATATTTTTACAAATATAAAAATATTTTTAGACTAATCTAAAAAAAAATTAAAGTACCTTAAAATAAATTATGTATATTTGCCTTAAATAGCTTAAACGATGAATTCATTTACTGAAGAAAATTATTTAAAAGCCATCTTTAAGTTAATTGAACAATCTGGTGATACCGTCACTACCAACGCCATTGCTGAGAAAATAAAAACGAAGGCGGCATCAGTAACGGATATGCTCAAAAAGCTGGCTGATAAAAAACTTATTCATTATCAAAAGTATCAGGGTGTGAGCCTTACCAAAAAAGGTGAAAAGGTGGCACTAATGATCATTCGCAAACACAGATTATGGGAAATGTTCCTTGTAGAGCATCTAGATTTTAAATGGGATGAGGTACATGATATTGCCGAACAATTGGAGCATATTAATTCCGATAAACTCATCGAACAAATCGATAAATTTCTGAATCATCCCAAAGTTGACCCACATGGTGATCCGATACCGAACAGCAATGGGAAATTGCAGATCCAAAAATCATATCCGCTATCAAAATTAAAAAAAAATGATTCCTGTATAATGACCGGTGTTGTTGACCATTCCCCTTCTTTTTTACAGTACCTGGACAGATCAGGAATAACGCTGGGTAATGAAATAAAGATAAAAGACCTTATTGAATTTGACCGTTCGCTTCAGATCACAGTAAATAAACGCACTCTTTTTATAAGTAATGATGTAGCTAAAAATATCTTAGTAATTACATAATGAAACAGCGTTCCACTAAATCATTATCAGAAGTCCATGAAAGTATTGATACTACTAATAAAAGTAGCTTCGGAAAAAGGATGCTCGCCTTTGCCGGTCCCGCTTATCTGGTAAGTGTTGGTTACATGGACCCGGGTAATTGGGCCACCGACATTGCAGGTGGCAGCCAGTTTGGATATAAATTACTATGGGTATTATTGATGAGCAATTTAATGGCTTTATTGCTGCAAAGCCTGAGTGCTCGTTTAGGATTGGTACGCGGTCTTGATTTGGCGCAGGCATCAAAAGCCGCTTATCATCCCGTAATTAATTTTTTTAATTGGGTATTGGCCGAAATAGCAATTGCTGCTTGTGATCTGGCAGAGGTGATCGGCATGGCAATAGGCTTACAATTACTATTTAATGTCCCTCTTTTAATCGGTGTTTCAATTACCATTGCTGACACCTTACTCATATTGTTATTACAACGACATGGTATTCGTAAGATGGAAGCTTTTATTATAGCGCTAATAGCAACTATTGGCTTGGCATTTATTGCGGAACTTATTTTTGCAAAACCTAATGGCGCAGAACTTATAAAAGGTTTTATTCCTACTATGCCAAATAAAGATGCCTTGTATATCGCTATTGGTATTATTGGTGCTACAGTAATGCCTCATAATTTATACTTGCATTCATCATTAGTACAAACCCGAAAAATTGAACGTACACCAGCAGGTATTAAACAAGCGATCAAATTTAATTTTATCGATACATTTGTCGCGCTAAATTTGGCATTATTTGTAAATGCGGCTATATTGATACTTGCAGCTGCGGCGTTTTATAGCACAGGCCGAACCAGCGTTTCACAGATTCAAGACGCTCATAAACTATTGAACGATATTTTAGGTACCAGCATCGCTCCTATTTTGTTTGCAGTAGCATTGATTGCTGCTGGACAAAGCTCAACACTTACAGGTACATTGTCTGGACAAATTGTAATGGAAGGTTATTTAAATTTGCGGATCCAACCTTGGCTCAGAAGGCTTGTTACACGATTAATAGCCATCATACCTGCATTCATAACTATATATATTTTGGGAGAACAAGCCACGGGACAATTACTTATTTTGAGCCAGGTGGTATTAAGTTTACAATTAGGATTTGCTGTAATCCCTTTAATTCATTTAACCAGCGATAAAAAAAAGATGGGCGAATTCGCGAATAAAATAGGGTTAAAAATTTGCGCTTGGCTGGTAGCTGCAATTATTATTATACTCAATGCAAAATTAGTTATTGAAACATTGAATGAATGGATAGCTGCTTCCAAAAATCCATCGATCCTCTTTTTTACAATTGTCCCGCTTGTTGCCGGAGCCGGTATTTTATTATTATACATTACTTTCAGCCCCATTATTCAAAAAACAAAACAGGATAAAAACCAGGTACCTGATGGAAAACTAAACGAATTGCATATCACAAACGAAATAAAATACAAACGTATTGCGGTTACTGTTGATTTTAGCGCAAGTGATAATAAAGCCATTAGCAATGCCATTGCACAGGGAGGTAAAGAAGCTGAGTATATTTTAATTCATATAGTTGAAACAGCCGGTGCCCGTATGATGGATAGTGAAATTGATGATCTTGAAACGGTATCAGATAAACATAATTTAGAAATATATAAACGGGATTTAAGTACAAAGGGTTTTATTATTGAAACCAAACTTGGTTTCGGGAATCCTAAAACAAGTATTCCTGAAATTGTAAACAATTCCCATTGTGATCTCCTTGTAATGGGCGCTCATGGACACAGGGCCTTAAAAGACATTATTTTTGGGACTACGCTTGGTGCAGTGAGGCATAACGTGAAAGTACCGGTATTGATCGTGAAATAAAAAATTTCCATTTCCAACGAAGAGAAGAATCTTGCTCTTTATGTTTACCTTTACATTGCATGACTACGGAAAATTCCATCCATATAAAAAATAAAAAAGCATCCTTCGAATACGCTTTTATTGATAAATACATTGCCGGAATACAATTAACAGGTACGGAAATAAAATCCATACGTGAAGGAAAATCCAATATCAATGATGCTTTTTGCGTATTTCAGCGCAATGAACTATTTATTCGTAACATGCACATTGCAAATTACTTCAACGGAACGTATAATAATGTACCGGAAAAACGCGACCGTAAATTATTGCTCAACAAACACGAATTACAAAAACTCCAAGGCAAACTTAAGGACCAAGGATTGACCATTGTTCCACTCCGTTTGTTCATCACTGAAAAAGGCTACGCCAAGCTGGAAATTGCATTAGCAAAGGGGAAGAAACTTTTCGATAAACGGGAGGACATTAAGAAGAAGGATATAGAACGGGAAGTCAGTAGAAAATTAAAATAACTATTCGCTCGTAGTTCATTTCAAGTAGACTACTTACAGATCAAAAAAATAGCAGGCCTCTTATTGATATTCGGAATTTGCTTTCTCCAAGCGGCAATTGTTTTTGTTTGTATAAATTCTGTAGGAAGAGTTATATCACAAGCAATACAAAGACTGGTAGCGCCATCGCAAGATGACAAAATATCATCTAACATATGTGTATTACGATAAGGTGTTTCAATGAATAATTGCGTATGATTTTTTTGTCCTAATTTTTCAAGTTCTTTTATTTTTTTAATTCGTTCGCTACGTTCTTTTGGTAAATATCCATTGAATGTAAAATTTTGTCCGTTAAATCCTGACGCCATTAATGCAAGAAAAATAGATGACGGACCAACAAGTGGAACTACTGTAATATTTTTTTCATGAGCCATTTTCACTACTTCGGCCCCAGGATCAGCAATACCAGGACAACCAGCCTCAGAAATAATTCCAATGTTTTTTCCTGATAAAATACTATTTAAATAATTCGAAATCTCCCCTGGTTGTGTATGCTGATTAAGCGGATGTAAAATAATTTCCTGTAAGGGTTTTTGAATTCCTGTCTTTTTTAAATAGTGCCGAGCGGATTTCTCATTTTCTACAATATATTCATCAATGGTATTAACTATCCTGTTTATCTTTACAGGAATCACATCCGCTATTTCTGCTGTGTCACCCAGGGTTGTAGGGATCAGATATAAAATTCCTTTATCGGTCATTTTGATTGGTTGATTGGTTAATTAAATATTACCAATTTAAATATACAGGGCAATTATTTTACGTTGCAATTTGAGGGGTTCCCTTCCGGAATTTATTTATTGATTAAACATTCAGCAGATGGAAGGATCGGGAAAGCAAAGTTGATTATAAGATAAGTATTTCTTAGTACGTTCATTGCGAGGAGCAATCTGAATGCACACAGAAATAAAAGATATTGCTTCAGCCCTACCTTCTTCGCAATCACGTTCTAATAATATTAGGAATTATACAACTCCATTAAAGTTATTTCCGGTGATATACCAACTCTACCCGGATATCCTAAAAAGCCTAAACCTCGGTTCACATATAAATGCTGATTGCCTTCTGAATATAAACCTGCCCATTCTTTATATACATATTGCGATGGGCTCCATTTAAAACCGGGAATTTCAATGCCAAATTGAAAGCCATGCGTATGTCCACTGAACGTAATGTCAATGTCTTTATATTCCGTACGCACCTGTTTGCCCCAATGCGATGGATCATGCGAAAGAAGCAATTTTATAGGGTATTTTTCAGTGCCGGCATACGCTTTTTTCAGATCACCATATTTTGGAAAATGAAGATTTCCACCCCAATTTTCAACACCGATCAAAGCAATTTCAGCATCACCTTTTTTCAAAACTACATGTTCATTCATCATTAATTTCCAACCCAATTGTGCATGAACATTTTTTAAGTCCTGCAAATTTTTCGCTTTAGCTTCAGGACTATCCCATGTTACATAATCGCCATAATCATGATTGCCGAGTGTACTGTAAACTCCCATTGGCGCTTTTACCCTGCTTAGTATTTCAATAAATGGAGCAGTTTCCGTGGTTTCATTATTTACAAGGTCGCCAGTAAAAAATATAATATCGGCATTTTGCTGAAGTAAAATTTTAATAGCTTCTTCAAGATGAGTCGTAGAAATAAAACTACCGGAATGTATATCTGAGACCTGCACTATTTTTAAACCATTGAATGCTGATGGAAGATTGGGCAATACTACTTTTACTTTATGCACTTTATAATCGAAAGCGCCTTTCATCATACCATAAATAAAACCTGCAAAGGGTAATACAGCCATACCAACTGCTATATAATTCAAAAATTTTAAACGAGAAATACGATGTCCGGTTTCCGAAATATCTGGTGTGGACGTGTTTGCAGGGTTTATAAAATAACTACCAATCCATCTAAATAAGCGAATAATATCATCTACCGCAACAAAAACAGAACCTATTATTTTTGAGATAATAACTAATATCACAATTGGAAAAACATACAAACGAACAAATTTTGGAAATTCAGAAAATGAAAAAATAGCGGGTGTTAAAAGCAACAGGGCTGAAAAAAGCGTAAACCCCCAATAAATATAAAATATAGTATTTCGTTTAACTAAGGAAGCTCCTCTTAATACAGTAGATACAGCCTGATAAAAATACCAGTCCATAAATAAAAGAATAAGGCCGATAATTATAATTCGAAGTGAAAGTGGCATATTAAAATTGTTAAAATGTACTACAAAACTACGGAAACATTTTTTGATTTTAAAGTTTCCATGCGTTAATTAATATTACACTTATTAAACTATACTAAATTATAATTTATACTTAAGCACGATTCTCGACTCAGTTTATACTGAGGAAAGTCTAAGTATGGTAAACTACTACTTTCGCACGTTTCTCGATACACTCACTGCGTTCGTTACTCGAAACAATCGCCCGCGTACAGCAGTGATATTTCAACAGCTTACAAAGCTAAAGTATATATACTATCAAAAGTAATTCCGTATTTTCGTACTAGTTCAACATTTCTGGAGTTTCCTCAAAAATTACTCTGGGAATAAATCTAATTGAAAATGGTCTATGTTTCCCTGTTTCCCCTTAAAACTATCTATCCCGACTCGTGTTTTTTTCAACAGTTCATAAATTCCATCAGCCATTGCGTAATT
>JBBSPS010000040.1:0-22246 GCA_038258655.1 Bacteroidia bacterium | reverse complement strand
TGCACATTTTGGACGGAACTTTTTTAAGGAATCTTGTTTTTTTGAAAAAAAATATCCCATTACACTTCTAAACTGGGGCAAAAGCCTGATAATACTTAGTTTTAGATTAGTATAGGAGGGAAATTAAGGAAACTCCAGTATTTTTGGATCGTCTGATATTAAAATTAAAACCCGATAGTTTATTCCATTTTCTTTTTACTTTTATGGTTTCAAATAAATTAATTGATGAAAAAACATATAAGTAACAACCCCTTTAACATTATAGTTATAGTAGCCGCATTAGGCTATTTCGTTGATATATACGACCTTATCCTTTTTAGCATTGTACGTGTACCCAGCTTAAAAGAAATTGGAGTTGCGGAAGATCAGATCAAAAATTCCGGAATTTTTCTAATAAATATGCAAATGATGGGAATGTTATTTGGAGGAATTGTTTGGGGAATTCTTGGAGATAAAAAAGGAAGATTATATACTTTATTTTTAACCATTTTACTTTATTCGCTCGCTAACATTGCCAATGGTTTTGTCCATACTCTCAACCAATATGCATGGTTAAGGATTATTGCCGGATTTGGATTGGCAGGCGAACTGGGCATTGGGATCACACTTGTATCGGAAGTAATGACAAAAGAAACCCGTGCTTGGGGAACAAGTATTGTAGCTGCTATTGGAGTTTTAGGCGCTGTTTTAGCTTTTACAGTGGCCGAATACGGATGGAGAGAAGCGTATTGGGCGGGCGGCGTACTTGGACTATTACTTCTCGGATTACGTATCTACGTGCATGAATCAGGAATGTTTGAGAGACTGAAAGAATCATCCGTTAGCCGCGGAAATTTTATCAGTTTATTTAAAAACGGAAAACGATTTTTAAAATATATAAGTTGCATTTTAGTTGGTATGCCTGTTTGGTATGCCATCGGCATTATGATCACATTTTCAAAAGAATTTGGCGAAGCGCTTGGAATAACTAGCCCTGTTAGCACAGGAAAGGCTGTAATGTTTCATTACATTGGCGCAGCCATAGGAAGTATTATTACAGGATTCCTCAGTCAAAAATTGAGATCCAGGAAAAAAGCATTGTGGATAGCACTTTCAAGCCTCGCATTATTTGTTGCTTGGTATTTTTTATCAGCAGGTGTTTCTGCAACAATCTTCTACTTTATAATATTCATGCTTGGTTTGGCGATGGGTTATTGGGCTATATTTGTAAGTGTAGCTTCAGAACAATTCGGCACCAATATTCGGTCAACTGTTACTACCACAGTTCCTAATTTTGTGCGAGGCGCAACTGTTGGCATGACCATTTGGTGGAATTATATGGCTGTTGGAATGGGTATCATACAATCAGCGATCATAGTAGGAGTGGTTGTTGTAGCGCTTGCTATTACAGCGGTTTTCTTCCTGGAAGAAAGTCACGCCAAAGAATTAGATTATTTAGAAACAGAATAATATGAGCAAAAAAACAGTTGTTATAGGTGCGTCCGATAACCCTGAGCGTATTTCAAACCAGGCAGTGATTAGGTTGCAGGGAAAAGGCCATGAAGTTATACCTGTTGGTATTAAAGATGGGGAGATCAATGGATTAAAAATTATTAAGGGCAAGCCAATGATTACTGACGTAGATACAGTATCGTTATATGTTGGGCCTAAAAATCAACCGGAATGGTTTGATTATATCATTTCTTTAAAAACCAAACGCGTAGTTTTTAATCCGGGAACCGAAAATCCTGAATTTGAAGAACTGCTCAAGCAAAATAATATTGAAGCTATCGAAGCCTGCACATTGGTAATGCTTTCCATTGGCAATTATTAAAAAACAAAACGTTTCATATCAAAATTAATAATGTCACAAAAAATAACAACCAAAACTACTTGTTAAAAACAATGTTAACTATGTGATACTTTGTAAAATAACCTGGCAGGCAAAAATAATTTCTTCCTCTGTAATAGTTAATGGCGGGGCAATACGCATGGAATGTGAATTAAATAAAAACCAATCAACGATCACTCCATTTTCAATACACTTATCAATGATTTTTTTATTTTGCTCGTAACTATCAAATTCTATGGAAAGCAATAATCCTTTTCCGTTCACTGATTTTATTTTAGGATGTTTTAATAATTTGCGAAACAATTTTTCTTTGGCTACTACATCTTCTATTAGCTTTTCTTCTAATAATAGTTTAAGTGTTGCAAGACTTGCAACGCAGCAAACAGGGTGTCCGCCAAAGGTAGTGATGTGTCCAAGTGCAGGGTTATTGGTAAACGAATTCATTATTTTTTTTGATGAAATAAAAGCGCCAATTGGCATCCCTCCTCCCATCGCTTTTGCTAAACACAAAATATCAGGAACAAAATCGTAATGCTCAAATGCGAATAATTTACCTGTTCTGCCAAAACCACATTGTATCTCATCCGCTATAAGCAAGGCTCCAACTTCATTACAACGCTTGCGCAAAGATTTTAAAAAATCTGGTTGAGGAACAACAGCGCCAGCTTCTCCTTGTATTGTTTCAACAACAACACAGGCGGTACGTGTGGTAATCTGCTTTAGATCATCACTATTATTAAATTCAATTTGTTTTGTATCAGGCAATAACGGACGAAAAGAATTTTTAAATTCTTCATTACCCATGATACTTAAACTCCCCTGCGTACTGCCGTGATAAGCATTTTTAAAGGATATTATTTCTGTTCGTCCTGTAAATCGTTTAGCTAATTTCATAGCACCTTCAATTGCTTCGCTTCCCGAATTGACAAAATAAACAGAGCTTAAAGCAGGAGGGAGATTTTCTGAAAGTAGTTTTGCTAAGAGTACTTGCGGACTCTGAACATACTCCCCATACACCATCAGGTGCAAGTATTTATCCAATTGATCTTTTATCGCTGAAATTACCTTGGGATGGCGATGCCCTATATTGCTTACTGAGATTCCGGAGATTAAATCAAGATAACGCTTGCCGAAAACATCATATAAATAAATACCTTCAGCCTTTTCAATTTCTAAAGCCAAAGGAGTTTCACTTGTTTGTGCAAGATGGTTTAAAAAAAGTTGTCGTTGAGTAAACATGTACAAAAATAGAGAATGCTTAGTAATATACAAACGCCCCTTTTCTCCTTCAGCGGAATGGCCGGGGTGAGAGTTAAAAATCTCCTGCTTCTATCAATTTAATAGCGTATTCAATCGCCTTGTCTTCACCTTCAGCATCATATTCATCTTTTAAGTTGGAACTAAACATCAGCGCTAACCCTTGCCACATATACGCGGAAAGTGTACCTCTCATGTTCTTTACCAAATCATAAGAAGTTTTTCCTGTTTCACGATCGATCAATTTAATTAAAATCCGGCCTTGGGTCATTGTTAATTGTTTTAACTCAGCGCCAAATTCTTTTTTGAGTTGATTTTCAACCAGTTTCATATATCTTTTCTTCTCATTCTCATTGGAAAATTGCGCTAAAAGCCGGTCATATTCTTTCAACCTGGCAGCGGCCAATATAGCATACGGGTATACTTTTTTTACATTGTATTTCAACCTGTCACAAGCTGCTTTTTGTTTTAAATTTTTAAAAGGATAATCCGCATAACAAACAATAGCAGGCAAAACAACATAGGGGATAGTATCTCCTTCATAAATTACAGTATGTAAAACAATGCCTTTTACCGGCAGCTCAAGCCCTTTAATATTCAGGCCTAACGGTTGCCCGGCAGAAGGTGTGTCAGTTTGAGCATGAAGAAAAAGTGGAAATAAAAAAAAGAATATAAAAAAAATTTTTGCCATTTGGCTTTATCAGGACAAAATTTGTACCTAGTTAATAATGTAAACGAAGAAAGCAGTTGAAAAGTTGTACACCTTATCTATTTAAAATAATACCAACGATGCCCCAGAACTATAAATTCCCCTCCTTCAGTACCATAAACTTCTTCGATAATTATCTTGTCTATTTTAGAAGAAATTATTGCATCTATTGCATTACTTGAAATTAGATTTCCAGTTCCTTGGTAGGTTATGAAACTGCCATCATGTTGCTTATATTCAAGTATATATGAATCAATAGATTGTTTTCTGCTATAATTTACGACAAGTTCATTACAGCCTTTCAATTGCAAATAAGTCAAAGTATCTACCAGAATGTTACATAATGTTATCGTTTTATTTTCGATAGGTCTTTGACAAGCTTTTGTAATTTTTTTATTTTTTACAGTATCCGTGTTATTAGTTTGCGCAAAAGTAACCACACCTACTAGCATTATAAATATTGAAAGAAACAAACTTTTTTTCATGTTCATATAAAATTATTAACGATTCGCTTTCCATTTCGATCTGCCTTCTCCAGCTTCAGCAATATTACTTTTAACAGGTAATTTTTTTTTAGCCATTAATTTTGCTCCAAACAATGCTGCAATAATTTCCTCATCAACATTTTCAGTGGCAAGCATCTCAGGGGAAAAATGATGTTTAATAAAATGTGTATCAAAATTACCGGAAGTAAATGCTTTGTGTTTCAAAACAAATTTACAAAATGGTAACGTGGTTTCAACACCTGTAATCACGTAATCATCGATCGCCCGGATCATCCTGTTTATTGCCTCTTCCCTATCTTTGCCAAACGTAACTAATTTCGCGATCATCGGATCATAATAGATCGGAATATCCATGCCTTCTTCAAAACCATCGTCAACACGTACCCCCAAACCCTGGGGACGTTTATACGTAAGTAATTTTCCAATATCCGGTAAGAAATTATTTGCCGGATCTTCTGCATATACACGCACTTCAAGGCTATGCCCATGAATTTTAAGATCATTTTGAGAAAAAGATAATTTTTCACCGCGTGCTACTTTTATCTGTTCCTTCACCAAATCAATACCTGTGATCATTTCTGTTACAGGATGCTCTACTTGTAAACGGGTATTCATCTCAAGGAAATAGAAGTTCTTATTCTCATCTAACAAAAATTCTACCGTTCCTGCTCCTGTATAATTACATGCTTTGCCAACATTCACGGCACACTCACCCATAGCTTTACGAATTTCGGGTGTAAGAACAGAAGATGGCGCTTCTTCAATCACTTTCTGGTGGCGTCTTTGAATGGAACATTCACGTTCAAACAGGTAAACAATGTTACCATGATTATCACCAAGGATTTGAATTTCAATGTGTCTTGGGCCTGCAACATAGCGTTCAATAAATACGGACCCGTCACCAAAAGCTGAAATAGCCTCACTTACAGCCAACTTCATTTGTTCTTCAAATTCTTCGATCTTTTCAACAATACGCATCCCTTTCCCTCCACCACCGGCACTAGCTTTTATCAATATGGGGAATCCTGTTGATTTGGCTATTTTTTTTCCTTCTTCTAAATTATTGATTGCTCCTTCGGAACCAGGGACCATCGGAATTTTATATTTTTTTGCTGCCGCTTTCGCTGATAATTTATCGCCCATCATATTCATTGCTTCAGGCGAAGGTCCAATAAATATAATTCCGGCCTTTTTCACTGCTGCTGCAAAACCCCCATTTTCCGATAAAAAGCCATAACCGGGATGAATCCCATCTACACCCAATTGTTTGCATACCTCAATAATTTTATCGCCTAATAAATAAGATTGATTGGATGGCGGAGGTCCAATACACACCGCTTCATCCGCATATTTAACAAAAGGCGCATTTCTATCCGCCTCGGAATATACGGCTACTGTCTTTATGCCCATTTCGCGACAGGAGCGCATCACGCGTAAAGCAATTTCACCCCGATTGGCAATTAATATTTTGTTCATAAAATATGGTTAATAAATTCTTGTTTTAAATTCTCAAAAAATATATTTGTTGGTTCTCAAAATTTTGAGTTCATACAAACCTAATAAAAAATCTACTCTTAACAAGAAATAGCACACGCACTTTTTACGTACATAAATTTATTATGATCAAAAAAATCATCCCATTTTTATTTATTGCTTTTACCTCTTTAATAGGGATCGCACAAACAGACAATCCCACAAAAGAGGCTCCAAAAGTTTTTGCCCCCGAAGAAGCTGAAAAAGCATTATTAAAAGTATTAAATAAGGTGCGTGCCGACAATAAACTAGACTCGGTTGAATTTAATGAAACACTCTACAGGGCCAGTAGTATTCAATCCAACGATATGGCTAATAATGGCAAGGCTGAATTAACCAATAGTAAAGGTAAATTCAGTACCACGGAAAAACGCGTAATTGCTTTTGGAGGTACTAATAAAACAGAAGAAATTGTCCTGGCCACAGGTGTTGTAAAAGGCAAGGGTGTTTTCACAGCACAGGAATTTGCCGATGCCGCTTTTTATAAATGGAGAACAGGTAAAATTCCGCAACGTGTTATTAAAAATCCTGACTACTTATATGCAAGCCCATCCGTTACATTGGATCAAACCGGCAAGAAAGCATATATCTCTATTGTATTCGGCAGTTTTAAAACATTCAATACAGGCGCTGATAAGAAAAAAGAACTTCCTATTTCCTATACTTCGAAAAATAAAAAGCTGAAAGCACCGGAAGAAAGAAGTTGTAATGCCTGCAAAAAATTTAAAGATTATGACGGGTTGGCTAAAGGGTTGTATGTGGAAAATGGGAAAATTTTTATCAAATATGATAATTTAAAATCACTCGCTAAATTTATTCGTAAACCACAGGATGGCTTGGCTGTTGATGTTATTCAACGTGCCCAATATGAAAACTCTGCTTATAATATTGTGGATAATAACCTGATCTCAAAAGGGGTTCTTTTAAAAACTGTTACGATGAATAAATTATACAGCAAAAATCGTGTAAAGGCTGTAAAAAAAGGAAACAGGGTTATTAAGCCAACCAAATTGGATGTTCAGCTCGGTACATTACCAAAAAAATTAACAGGGCCGTATGAATTGAATTTATTGATAGTTCAAGAAGGTAAATTATGTAAAACAATTCTAAAATCAACTATTGAACAAGGCGATCAGGAATCCTCACCGGTTACAATGCTGCTAATGCCTGATAGTACTGCGTACTTCAAACCTCCATTCGAACCAAAATCAGAATCTACCTTATTAAGCTTTGTGGTACCATTCGAAAAAAACAAATCGGATTACAAAGAAGCTGATATGGAACCTTTTTTAAGCGCTTTACAAGAACCCGATTTTTTTATTGACGGTTTATATATTACCGCTTATTCATCCATTGAAGGGGACGCAAACGCAAATGCGAAACTTCAGAAGAGACGCGCTGAAAGTATTATCAAAGCCTTATCAAAGATGCAAAAAGCCGGCGTTGCTACTAATGTAAAAACAAGCGACTCCTGGAATTTATTCCAACTGGAAATGGAAGGCAGCAAATATGATGACCTAACAAAAATGTCAAAAGAAAAAGCTATTCAGCAGATCAACTCAAAAGGGCTTGCAGAAGAATTAGAACCCACCTTGGCGAAAGAGAGATTCGCACAAATTATTATGGATGTTACGTATGATATTTCCGGAGCCAAAGAAGAAAATTTTTCCATAAGTAAATTTAATCAGGCTGTTAAAAAAGGCGATACAAAACAAGCTTACAAAATTCAATATTATATTGGTAAACAAATGCGTGCACAAAAATACTCACTTGGAGCGCCATCAGCAATGATCGTTCCGGAGGACCCGAAGTTTTCAGGTTTACTTAATAACCAGGTAGTGATGCATTATATGTATAATAATAATACCGCAACAGATGAAGATTATTTGGAAATAAAAAAACTTGCTGCGCTTGATCCGGCTAATAATTATATTTCTTTCAACACTATTTTTTGTTCCATTGCTTTGGACAGTTCTATTGGCGATACAAAAGCACAAGGAGAAATGCAAAAACGTATTGATGCGTTATATAAAACAGAGATACCAAAAAAATGTGTGGATGCGCTAAATATTGAATGGCAATTTAAAATTATGGAATCGGTGGATTCAGCCGAGGGAGGAGAACTTATCACCCAAGCTTGCATCGATAAAATAAAATTATTCTATAATATTAAGGAAGCATCCTGGCAAAATAATTTAAAATTATCCTATGTATTTGGACGATTCAAAGACTATAAATTCGCTTCAAACCTATTGGCTCCTTTTATCAATCAACCAACTGTTAATGAACAAGTATTGTTTGCTTATGCTTCCTATTGCGCTAAAATGCCGGAGCTTTATAATTCACGCACATTTGTTTTAGCTTTACAAAAAGCCGAAAAAGCCAATCATGAACGTTATTGTAAATTATTCGACGAGCCACATTTAACTTTCCAGGTATTTGATAACCCGCTGGTGAAAGATGATTATAAGAAGATGTGTAAGTAATTATTAAGTCGAAGGAATGAATCAAAATTCAAAAGTGTCTTGGGTTATTTCGAGCCAAATAGAGAAAGTGACATGGCCATTTTTATTTACCAAACATCTTCCCTGGGTTTAAAATTCCATTGGGATCAAAAACGTTTTTAATATCTTTTTGAATCATTAAGGCTTTTTCAGAAAACACAATATTCATATACTCCTGCTGTACAAGGCCAATACCATGTTCGCCACTAATAGTGCCACCTAATTTTTTACACAATGTAAATAGTTCTGCAATTGCTTTTTTAATATGTGATCCATTCCATTGTTCGTCTGTCAAGTCGCCTTTGATAAAACGTATATGCAAATTACCGTCACCTGCGTGTCCGTAACAAACACTTTTAAATTTATACTTCTCCCCTATTTGTTTTACACCTTTTACCAATGTGGGTAATTCAGCACGAGGCACAACCGTATCCTGTTCTTTACTGATAGCATTGGATGTTACAGCTTCGTTTATTTTTCTGCGCAGTTTCCATAACTCCTGTTTTTGTGCGACAGAATCAGCAAATAAAATATCACCTATATTATATTTTGTCATTAATTCTGCAATAGCTTCCATCTCCTTCATCAATACAACCGGATCATTTCCATCTACTTCAATTAATAAATGTGCATTAACATCCGCTTCAATTTTCACAACATTACTTTGCTCATAGCGACTCACCCACTCCAATGCATCACGTTCCATCAACTCCATAGCGCTTGGAATAAACCCCGCACGAAACACTTCACTCACCGCAACACATGCTTCATCCAAACTACGAAACGGAACCAGCATTAACAGGTCATTTTTAGGATGGGGTAACAACCTTACAATTATTTTAGTGGCAATACCCAATGTCCCTTCACTGCCAACTATTAATTGAGTAAGATTATATCCAGTAGAATTTTTCAATGTGTTTGCTCCTGTGTAGATAATTTCACCTGTTGGTAGCACCACTTCTAAATTCAAAATATAATCTTTGGTAGTTCCATATTTTACACATTTTGGTCCTCCACTGCTTTCAGCAACATTGCCACCAATAAAACAGCTTCCTTTACTTGCAGGATCAGGAGGATAGAACAATCCTTTTTCCTTCACCGCATTTTGAAATATTTCATTTATAACCCCCGGCTCGACAGTAGCTTGTAAATTACGTTCGTCAATCTCCAAAATTTGATTGAAACGTTCCATTGAAAGAACAATACCACCATGAACAGGCAACGCTCCTCCACTCAATCCTGTTCCTGCTCCACGTGGAGTTACAGGAATTAGTTCTTTATTGGCAATTTTTAATATTTCGGAAATTTCTTTTGCTGTTCTTGGTTTTACAACTACTTCCGGTAAGAATAAAAGATCTTCCGTTTCATCATGTCCATAATTGGAAAGGCTTTCTGCATCAAATAAAACGTGCGCCTCACCTACTATTTGTTTGAGCTGAAAAATGATTGCAGAAGTTATTTTGTTATATGTCATATTATTATTTAAACTACTGTATTTTGGCACGATGATAACGCTGATCTTTATAATGGAAAATGATTTTATTGTTTTTTAATCATATTTTTACTTATCAATAATAAAAATCTGTGTTCCATCTTTGCATTCTATTTTGTCTTATTTTAGTACCTCTCAAAATTATACAAATAAAATTTAAATGAAGAAGTTATTTTTAATTGGGTTTGCACTTTTCATAGTTAATAATCTTGCAGCGCAAAAAAAAGATATAACACTTGAAGAAATCTGGTCTGCTCCTACATTCGCCAGTAAAGCCGTTACCGGGCTTGAATCCATGAATGATGGCTTGCATTATTCAACACTCGAAAAAGGAAAAGTCCTGCGTTATGAATATGCAAAAGCGTCTGTGCCTGAAGTAATTGTAAATCAAAGTGAATTATTAGTAAATGGCAAAGTCATTACTATTGATAGTTATAAATTCAGCGCTGATGAGAAAAAATTATTGCTCGCTACAGAAACTGAATATATATATCGTCATTCTACGCGAGGGAATTATTATGTGTATGATCGTAAAACAAAAACACTCACGCCTATTACTACCGGTGAAAAACAAATGTATGTCACCTTTTCACCTGATGGAAGTAAAGTAGGTTTTGTACTAGCCAATAATATTTTTATTAAAGATATATCATCTGGAAAAGAAACGCAAATAACACCTGACGGGCTTAAAAATAATATTATTAATGGAGGAACTGATTGGGTTCATGAAGAAGAATTTTCTTTTTCTATCGCTTATTTCTGGAGCCCTGATGGAAAAAAATTAGCTTATTATAAATTTGATGAAAGTAAAGTAAAAGAGTTCTCGTTTAATGAGTTTAATAACCAGCTTTATCCTGATGAATACAAATTTAAATATCCTAAAGCGGGTGAAGACAATTCATTGGTTGCCATCCATGTGTACGATATAACCTCTGCTTCTGATAAATTAATGGACATCGGCAAAGAAACCGATCAATACATCCCACGAATTAAATGGACAATGGATGCGAACACGATTTCTATTGTCCGGATGAACCGTCACCAAAATAAATTAGAATTGTTGCTTAACAATGTAACTACCGGTGAATCAAAAATAGTCTATACTGAAAATAGCAACACCTATATCGACATCCACGAAGGTGAAGGTGATTACGTGTATTTTACAACTGATAAAAAGAACTTTATTATTACAACTGAAATAGATGGATTCAATCATATTTACATGTATGATATGAATGGAAAACTAGTAACCCAAATCACAAAAGGAAATTGGGATGTGATGGCCTTTAAAGGCATTGATGAAAAAACAAAAACAGTTTTTTACATCGCATCTGAAACTACTCCTACCGAAAAAAATATTTATTCCATTAAAACAGATGGAAGTGAAAAGAAAAAAATATCTTCCGAAAAAGGTTCACATTATCCGGAATTCAGCAGCGGTATGAAATACTATATTAACACTTATTCCAATGCCAACATTCCTGCAACCATTGCCATTTATGATGCTCAAGGCAAACAAATTCGTGGACTTGAAGATAATGCTGAGTTAAAAAAAACAATGGAACAATTTAATATCAACAAAAAAGAATTTTTAATTTTTAAAACTACAGAAGGTGTTGAACTAAATGCCTGGATGATCAAACCTCTGAGCTTTGACGTGGATAAAAAATATCCAGTGTTCCTTACTTTCTATGGCGGGCCCGGACGTAATATGGTAAACAATGCTTTTGAAGGAAGAAATTATTTCTGGTATCAATTACTGGCTGAAAAAGGATACATCGTTATGTGTGTGGATAATAGAGGAACAATGTATCGCGGTACAGCATTTAAAAATTGTACTTATAAACAATTAGGAAAATTAGAAGTGACCGACCAGATTGAAGCGGCTAAATATTTGAGTACATTATCGTATGTTGATAAAAGCCGTATTGGTACATTCGGTTGGAGTTTTGGAGGATATTTAAGTTCCTTGTGTATCACCAAAGGCGCTGATTATTTTAAAGCGGCAATAGCAGTTGCACCAGTTACCAACTGGCGTTATTACGATAACATCTACACTGAACGCTTTATGGCATTGCCAAAAGAAAATGCCAGTGGCTACGATAATAACTCACCTATTAATTATGTAGATAAATTAAAAGGGAAATATTTGCTCATCCACGGTACTGCCGATGATAATGTACATTTTCAAAACACTGTTGAAATGACGGATGCACTAATAAAAGCCAATAAACAATTTGATCTGTTTATATACCCAAATAAAAATCATAGTATTGCAGGAGGGAACGCGCGTTTGCATTTATATACAAAAATGACAAATTTTATTTTGAATAATTTATAGGAGGATACGGGTAACAGAAAAACAAATGTGGGAATCTGCGTTTACTATACCACAGATTTATTATCCGTAGGTACTTAAAAAATATATTTTTCCAGAAACGCTCTGCCGCATGATACCTCTACCTCAGAAAAATAAAAATCATTTCGATCATCCGTTACAATATATTTACAACCACTATCAAGAGCGGAATAATATTGTAAGCCATCTTCAAAATCATGGATTTTTTTATTCTTCCCTACTTCAAAAACTATTTTTTCGGTTATACTTGTAATACTTAATTTTTCTATCAATAAGTTTATTTTCTGCCTTGCATGAGCTGTACCATGTTTTTTTTCAGCAAAATAAAATGCAATAGCCAAACAAAGTGGTGAGGTATACACTTTAAATTTGGGGTTATCTGCTAAACTTAAAACTCTTGAATTATAAGTAAATGAAGGGTATTCTTTATTAAGAACAGAAATAAGAATATTGGCATCTAAAAAAATTTTCATTTTTTACGATTCATATATTCAGCTTTCAACTTGGCGCGTTTTTTCGGTTTAGTTATGTATTCCGCAGGGCCTTCAGCAACTGCATTTACCCAATCCGAAACAGGAAGATCTTCTAATGAAGCATATTGATTGCTAGTAATTTTATCTAATAGAAATTCCATAAGCCTTGATAGACTTATATTTTGATGCTCCGCATATTGCTTTGCCTTTTCAATTATTTTTTTATCAAATGATAAAGTGATCTTTGCATCCATACTACATACTATTTATACGACAAAGATAATAAATCTATACGTAATAAAAAATAAATTCATTTTTATTTAACATTCCCCATTAATTTTTTTATTAAAGGTGAAATTAAGATCAATACAACTCCTGCAATTAATGCATATAAACCAAGTTGTTTATAACCATCGGCATATACTATTAATTTTTCAAGATTAGACGAATGTTCAGAAGCCTCTGCAATATTAGCCCCTAATAAACCTGCAAAATATTGGCCGTAAGCGCTTGCTAAAAACCACATACCCATTATTACTGCTTGTGTTTTTTGTGGAGATAATTTAGTCATTGCTGCTGTACCAATAGGGGATAAACATAATTCCCCAAAGGTAATAATGAACCATCCAAACGTAAATAAGCCAAGCGATGTAACACCATTGGAATCTGCAAAAAATTTAGTGTAATAAAAAACATAAAACCCTACGGCTAAAAACAAAAAGCCTAAACCGAATTTCACAATTGTATTAGGTTCAATTTTTCGTTTATTCATCAAAAACCACAACAAACCTAATGGTGCTGCAAAAGCAATAACAAAAAGAGAATTAGCAGAATTATTTATGCCATTAGGATCTAAATGAACTCCGAGTATAGAATTACTTAGATTGTTAGCGGCATAAAAGCTTAATGAACCACCGCTCTGCTCAAAAAATGCCCAAAAAATGATTGAAAACAACATAAATATTATAGCTGCAATTAATTTTTTATTTTCCTGAAGGGTGAAATTTCGCATTTCATAAAATAAATACAATAAGGCGCCAGGACCTATCACATACATAAAAATATCGGTATACTCCGCGTTTGAAACCATCAGAATAATTAATGGTACAGCAACAATGGAGAGAATAAAAGTAAGGTACTCATACACTCTTCTTTTTGATTTATCAATGTGTAACAGTGGGGAAATACCGATTGGCCCGAGGCTTTTTTGGGTTCTGACAAAATTCAATAAACTAATGATCATCACAATGGCGGCAAAGCCGAATGCAATATTCCATCTTAATTTTACAGGGATAATATTTTGCAACATTTCTCCTTTACCAACAGCAATGCAAAGATAGCCCCCTATCAAAGCGCCAACATTCACACCCATATAAAATAACGAAAAGCCAGCATCTGTTCGTGGGTCGCCATCCTTATATAATTGGCCCACAATAGTGGAAATGTTGGGTTTAAAAAAACCTGTACCAACTATAATGAAACTTATACCGGAAAAGAAAAAAAGTCGGGGGTCAAATGCTAAGAGGCAGCTTCCTACAATCATTAATAACCCGCCCCAAAATAAAGACTTTCTAAAGCCTAATATTTTATCCGCGAAAATACCTCCAATAAATGTAAATGCGTAAACAAATGCCTGAGTTGCTCCATATTGTAAGTTGGCATCCCGCTCATTCATCTTTAATTCATTCACCATAAAGAAAGCAAGCATTCCACGCATGCCGTAGAAACTGAAACGTTCCCACATTTCACTAAAAAACAAGTACCACAATTGCTTGGGATACTTGCCTTTAAAATTTTGGATTTGCTCTAAATCTTGGGATGGGTCCATTATTATTTTACTCCATGCATCATTTTTTCTAATTTTTTACAAAGCAAAAATAATAGAATAGATGCGATACCGGAGAAAAATACAAATAAAATGAAGTATGAATATAAATCTTTGATCTCAAATCCAAGAACGCTTGGATGAACGAGTGCTTTTGCATCAGGGTATAACGAACTCATTGTACCAGCTAATTTATTTCCTGTTGCAATAGCTAAAAACCAAATTCCCATCATCAAAGAAGTAAACCGCGCAGGTGTTAATTTGTTAACCATCGATAATCCGATTGGGCTTAAAAACAATTCCCCAATTGTGTGAAGAAAATATAACCCTGTTAAAAAGAAAATGCTTGCGCCTGATACAGGAATTGATTTGGAACCAAAGGCAATAAATAAAAAACCCAGAGCTAAAAATGCAAGGCCTAACGATTGTTTATATGGCGCTGCCGGGGTAATGCCTTTTTTTGAAAGTTTCAACCACATTGCACTAATGATTGGTGCTAAAATAATAATGAACCCCGCGTTAAAACTTTGGAAATAACTTGCCGGCATTGTCCATCCGAAAATGCTTCTGTTTGTTTGCTCTTCCGCAAAGAAAGTTAAAGAAGCTCCCGCTTGTTCAAAACACATCCAAAAGAATATAACAAATATCATGATCAATATAATTACCCACAACCTATCCTTCTCAATTTTACTTAAAGATTTGTCCGTAATAATAACAAATGGCCCAACCAAGGTCATACCGTATATTAATGAACCCCAGATATCCACACCAAAACACATATGGATCAAACTAAATGCAATAATTATTCCTCCAATTAATATACTTAATTGCAAAGGACTGAAAGCTCCGCTGCCTTTAGAATTCTCATCTAAAATATCAATAGATTTGTTTGGGACAGTTCCTAGTTGGGTTCCATTTGGAGAAATTATATACTTGTCCTTTGTAAAATAAAATATGATCATACTAAGTATCATGCCAAACCCCGCAGCAAAAAATCCCCATCTAAAATCAATATTTTCACCTAAATAACCGCAAATTAAAGGCGCGATAAAAGCACCTGCATTAATTCCCATATAAAAAATAGTATACGCGGCATCTTTCCTCCTGTCATTATCCTCATATAACTGTCCAACCATTGTAGAAATATTAGGCTTAAAAAAACCATTCCCAAAAATTAAAAATGCAAGTCCCGACCACATTAAAGTGAGTGCTAAACCTTTGTCCGGGTTATGAGCCATTGTCGCAGAAAAAAACATTAGAAATTGCCCAACAGCCATCAATGCGCCGCCAACGAAAATTGATTTACGATTTCCCCAATATCTGTCGGCAACATAACCTCCGATCAGTGGAGTCAAATAAACTAACCCCGTATAACTCCCATAAATGTTACTTGCCAGGGATTTATCCAACAAAAGGACTTTTGTCATATATAAAACAAAAATAGCCCGCATCCCATAATAGCTGAACCGCTCCCAGAATTCTGTTGCAAATAATACATATAACCCCTTTGGGTGTCCTTTTTGTACAGTAATTTGTTCCATAGATTTTATTGTTTTTTTAATTAGCGACTAAAATACATTTTTTTGATGATTTTTATGATTTAAATGATTTTTTTGTGAAATACAAAAAGGGGTTGGCGGGCTTTTATTAAGAATTATTACTTTTACATCGAGATTTACATTGGATTAATGATAAAAAAAGCATTTATAATTATTGGCATTATAACGATTATCGTTATCGCGCAAAGCTTTATTAATAAATTACAAGCCCCTGCCGATGAACTAAAAGGCCCTGTACATTGGTATACGTTCAGTGAAGCTGTTAAATTACAAGCTAAAAAACCAAAACCCATTATGGTGGATATATATACCAGCTGGTGTGGTCCTTGTAGAATGATGTCGACAAACACATTTGGGAACGAGATCCTTGCTAATTATCTTAACGAACATTTTTATCCTGTAAAATTTAATGCTGAAACGTATGATAGCGTAGCTTTTAAAGGAACAGTATTTAAAAATCAAAACCCATCCGGGACATCACGACCGGTACATGATTTTGCAAACTCTATTTTAGATGGAAAATTGGTATATCCTTCTATCGTATTTTTAAACGAAGAAATTCAACGCATTCAAGTCATTACAGGCTATTACCCACCCGCCCAGTTTGAACCTATTTTAAATTTTTTTGGCAGTGGAAAATATAAGGATACTTCGTATGAAGATTTCCAAAAAACATTTATTGGGAAGATAAAATAGAAACCTTTAAAATTTTTATTCGTACACCGTATAAATTTTAAACTTTAGCCCCCTAAATGAAAACTGTAATACAAATGATGAACTTGAAAGATAAGATACTTCAAGTACTGGAATCAAAAAAATTAACTTACGCAAATCTTGCATCCTACCTTACTATTTCAGAAGCTGATTTAGATTTCGCATTGGAAAATAATACCCTTGAAATTCGTACACTGGAACTCATTTCAAAAGAATTAAGGATACCACTTTACAGCTTTTTTCGTGAAAATTTTGAAGGTTTTAACTTTGAAAACGAGGCTTATTACAATGTAAATATTTGGAGTAAAGAAGAAGCTAAATTCACCCTTGAATTAAAAGCCTTACGTCAAGAAGTGGAACAATTAAGAGCTGAACTCCGTCATAAAGACCTATTGATAGACGCGTTGGAGAATCAAATTACTTAGAACTAAAGTAGTCAACTTATATTTTTATTCCGATAATCAGGATATCATCCACCTGTTCTATATTCCCTTTCCACTCTTTTAATTCTTTGGAGATAATTTCTTTTTGTTCCAACATTGTTTTATTTTTATTTTCGAGTACTATTTTTTTAAGATTTTTGTATTTAAATTTTTTTCCTTTATCGCCACCAAATTGGTCTGCATAGCCGTCAGTAAAAATATAAATGATATCCCCTTCATACACTTCCATTTCTGTATTTTTAAAATTTTGAAATGTTTTATCTAAAAATGAACCTATTGGAAATTTGTCGCCTTTTATCTCTATTAATTCATTACCTCTAAATATCCAAACGGGATTATTTGCGCCTGCAAATTCCAATAACATTTTATTCCTATCTAATGAGCACAATGCAATGTCCATCCCATCTTTTATGTCCGATTCCTGATAATGATTTAATGTTCTTGATACGCCTTTATTAAGTGCATTTAATACTAGGCCGGGTTTTGAAAGCCCATGTTCATTTACAGCCTGGTTGAGCAAATTTTGGCCTACAATACTCATGAATGCCCCAGGTACTCCATGACCTGTACAATCTACTGCCGCAAACATAACGGCATCGCCCCATTGTGCCACCCAGTAAAAATCACCACTTACAATGTCTTTGGGTTCGTATAATATAAATGATTCCGGAAAAAGTTGTTTCACAAGTTTATCAGAAGGTAAAATAGCTTGTTGTATTCGCTTGGCATAAGTAATACTGCTTGTTATATCCTTATTTTTTTGCATCAATATGTTTTTCATCTTATTTTTTTTCGCAACAAAATATTCCAGTAATACATAAACAATACTACAAATTACTATAATGTTTAAAACAAAAAATATTATACTTATCGTGTGGTTTAAATGAATGGTTGTATATGGGTTCAAAATTTCATATACACCAGTTACTATTACAAGAAAAATAAAAAAATAAAAAAGAATTCTAGCAACTTTTACTGAGTGAAACATAAGCGCACCCAATGGACATAGTAAAGATGCCAATATAACACTACTGGCATTTAAAAAACTACCTAAAGCGATTTGCATACAAAAAGGAAGTAGTAGGATTAATATTAATTGTGTAAAGCGAAACACAATATATTTTTTGTAAAAAAAATATTGTGTAAGATTGATCAGAGATAATAAGCCATAAAAGATAGGTACCATGGCGGGAATAAAATGCCCAAGTAAAATATAAATTACTCCCCACAGAAGCCCGAAAAACACTGTTAATAGTAGGATTCTTAAAAGAATCATACGTTTCAGCTTTTCATCATCATCCAATAAACCAAGATCAAAAGTCTTAATAAGGTTCAATTTCACAATTTAGAGCTTAATGTGGGGGCTTTTATTACAGCAAAAAAAATAAATGTAACCCGTATCTAGTACTGAAGTTACAACACACATACTTAAAAGAAAACCGTCACTGAAATGTAAAAAACAAAAAATTGTAATTAATAAAGTTCCTATTCCTTTGAACCACGCGGAAACATATGAGAAGCTGCCCGGCTGGCTCACCCTTAAAAAAGATGTGATGTAAAGAGCGGACATCATTACATTGAGAACGTATCCTGAATTAGCTCCCATGTGTGTAAAGGGTATATCATAAAGTTTAATATAATAATATAGTATCACCGTCCATGACACGATACAAAAAGTAGTTATAATTGAAAAATATTTTTCAATTACAGGGATTGAAACTTGTTTTACACCATAACGAAAAAGGCCATATACAATGTAACAATCCAGAAAAAACCAAATTCGATATCCCCACACGTAAAGTTCTCCCATATCGGTACGGAATACAAAACTCCAAAGGAACTCCCATCCAAAATTTGCACATATAGCTATAACGGGTATTTCAACAAATTGTTTCTTAATGATATTACGAATTACGATCACATACGTAAATACCCATAAAAGACAACCTGTTGCAAAAAAGATATGATCAGCAACAGTATAATCTTTAAGATTAAAAAGTGTATTCATTTTATTTTATTTTTTTCTTCTGAAAATATCTAAAAAAATTTTAAAAATCCGGATAACAAATGTTAGTATTCGAACAAGTAAGCCTAATAACCCTGTGCCGTAGGCCTCACCATCCCAAGGTAACCCTTTTTCAAATTGTTTTAAATCATGCTTACGCCAGGTCCAAAGCAAATCGGGCTCATGTAAATTCCAAATTTCGCAAGGTTTTTCGGTGCTACCAGATTCTTTAATTATAGCATTTACAGCTCTTCGCGCTGCTTCATTAGCGCCCTCCATTGTAGCTAAATCTGTATATGTTTGTACATAATCAGATGCTAAAAAAAAGTTAGGAATAAGTGTTTTTGCTTCCGGACGGAGTTTCCAGGTATCTTTTTTATTTATAAGTAATGGTTCAAGGTTTACGGTTTTATGTGGCCGATCCGCATCGGGAATAACAATGTCAGAATCGATGAACCAGGAATGCAGCATATCATCATGAAGTATTTCTGTATCAATGTTCAAACTTTTTTTTAATTGAAACCAAATTTCCTCTTTTATTTCTTTCCTTGTACACTCATTAGCCGCTTTGAATTTACCGGATAGCAGATACTTAAACAAAGTACCTGGTGTTTCCCAATCTGATATATCAACTGATAGTATGCCTTTTACTGTACCATCGCCAAGTTCACTAAAATTAATAGTAGACCAAAACTGCCGCTGCGATATAGATGTAAGCGCCCAAGGAGTATCAATGTATATGGTATGTCCTTCTATAATATCAATATTCTTTTTCAAATAAAATTGAATACCGTTCATCCAGGATACTGAAGGTGAAAGTTCAATTATGTTTTTGAGTAATGGATCGGCAGTTAATAATTGCTTTGTAAGCATTGTTGATATAACTTCTATGGGCAATGCCGAAATAAAATAATCGCCTTTTACTTCAAACTCTTGGCCGTTTTGATTAATAACCGCGCCTGTTATAATATGTCCGTCACAATTTATTTTTTCTACTGTAGAATTTAATTGATAATTCACCCCTTTTTCCTGAAGATATGCTAACCAAGGGTTAAGCCACGCATGGTTAGTTGGCCCGTTTAACAAACGATCGGTAGAACTGCCCGGTTTAACCATATCAAATATAAGTTGCAGAATAATATCCCCACCGGTGCGTGCACTTGCTTCTTTTGCTTTTGCTGCAACAAGTGTTCGTGTAAGTCCAATTGCAAGTAAATTTTGATACGCTAATGATCGGCCTTCAGCGCCAATAAAATCCCACCACGAAATCTTTTCATATTCTGCCAATCTGCGTTCATAACAGCTTGTCATCAATACCCATAAACGTTTACCAAAAAAATTAATATCTTCCTTTGTTAAACCTGTATCACTTCCTCCAAAAATTTCATTGATAAGTGCCTCAATATCGGCAGGGTTTCTAGGAAACCGAGTTACCAATACAATAGGCTTTTTACCATAACGAGCCATTTCCCCTCGTGATGCTTCTACTAAATTATCAAACACTCCATTTTTATTCCCTGAAAAAGGGATGCGCCTCATTGTATCGGGTAAATGTTTGTAGAATCGTGGAAAAAAACGGAAACCATGTTCGCCGGGTAGCGGCTTACGTCCTGCTTTAGCCAAATCAGGGACATCCATGCTTCTTGCTTTCCCTCCCTGTAAATTTTTGAGTTCAAATACACTTACTTCAAAACCTCTTTCGCACAATTCATGCGCAGCACTCATTCCTGCTATACCTCCGCCAAGGATAATAACTTTTTTACTCATATATGATATCTGTACCGATTAATAATTAAATAGCATGCTCAGGTTCATTAAGCCGCGATACATCCTATGGCCAAATAAAAAGCAGTTTTAGTTATTATAATTCATACACTTACAAAAAGCAAACAAACACAATAATAAGGCTCCATTAAGCACGCCACCACCAGCAATCCATTTTTCCTTTTCACTTTTTAAACTAATAATAATCCGTGTAATATTTTTAGTTCGCTCATCTGAAATTATTTTATTATAAAATTTCATATCAGCAGTCCTCATCATTTTCATATTAAAAATTATAATTTGTGGCTGATCGTAAATATCCCTATCCGAAAATTGGCCTGTACAAAAAATATAATCGTTGGCCTCCGCACAACCTTTTAGGTAAAGTGTTGTTTTCGTTACTTTATTTTTTCGGAATATATCCTTAGCTGTTTCCTCGCCTTTCGGATCGTCTTCTATGTAAAGGATTTCCGCTTCAGTTTTTCCCATATTAAAAAACTTTATTATTTAAAAACGAATGCCCATCACTAACATGTCATCTACCTGCTCCGTATTTTCTTTCCATTTTTCCATAAATTCAGTTAGCATACTTTTTTGTTCTATCATATTATTTTCTCTGATGGATAATAAAAAATCTCGAAATTTTTTCTTCATCAGTTTTTTATCATTTTTACCACCAAACTGGTCGGTAAAACCATCTGTAAAAAAATAAATAATATCATTTACATTGAAGCTCAATGTATGGCTTTCAAACACCCTATTTTCGCCTTGTTGCATACCTCCTATGGGATGTTTAGTTGGTTTTATTTCTTCAAAAACATTATTCTTTATTAACCATAAAGGCCTGTTGGCGCCCGCGTATTCCAGTGTATTGTTTGTACGGTTAATGGTGCAAATAACAATATCCATTCCCTCTGTAGCGCTCGCTATATTTTCTTTAGTTTTAAAAAATTGTGCGATCCCAAAATTCAAATGGCGTAAAATTTCAGAAGGAGAAGTGATCTTTTTTTCATTGATAACCTTGTTCAGTAATTCTATCCCGATAACACTCATTAATGCTCCAGGCACACCATGCCCTGTGCAATCGGCGGTGGCAATAATAATTTTATCCTCCAGCTCTTCAAACCAATAAAAATCACCGCTCACAATATCTTTAGGTTTATAATAAATAAACCATTCCGAAAAAAAATTATTTAGTGTATTATTATCGGGAAGTATTGCGTCTTGTATTCTCTTGGCATAGTTGATACTATCAGTAATACTTTTATTTTT
>JBBSPS010000039.1:0-22394 GCA_038258655.1 Bacteroidia bacterium | reverse complement strand
AATGGTAATTGAATGTTTTAATTTGTCTGCGGAACTGCTATTTTGTAAAGGCATTGTCGGATATTTTGCTTCTCCGGTAACCACAAAGTTGTTTGTCCCGTAATACTTTGTCCGACCGTCTGCCATATAATTGTCGTAATGCGTTACTCCATTTGCTTTTAGGTCTTGTACAAATTGTGGAAAATCTGCACCGCTTTTTATTTTTTTAAATGCGTTGTGAATTTGGTCAATAGTAAACATATTATTTTTGTCTTTGATGAAGTTTTTATTTAGTTTCTCGTCAGTCTTAAAATTGGGCAACTTCCTTATAGGCTTATGTTTTATAAGGTAATTTTGTTGCTTTTGAAAGATTACCTTACTTTTTTTATGATGAGAATAAAAAAGGGCAATAATTATTACCCTTTTTTAACCCTTCTGCATTAAAGTGTATAAAATGACACTTTTTTTTGTGGACTTCACGGACAAAATCTCGAACCAGTTACTAAAGGACATTGATACGCTATCGAGCTTAAAGCGGTACATTTCAAGTCATTAGAGGGATTAGGTATATTGTGTTATTGATGAACACCATCTCTTTTCTTATCGATACGACCTCCTGTGTAGCCACAAACTCCCATTCGTGGAGAATTTACAACAGGCATTTTTGCGTAATCACCAAAATCAGAGCAATCTTTTTCATGCTGTAGCGAGCATTCTTGACAATAAAAATCCCAATCACATGTAATACAAATATCTTGCGCTGGGTGTTTTTCACATTTAGCACAAATTAATTTTAAAGGTTGGTTGCGCGATAGTAAAATTATGTTTTCTGAAAGTTTAAGGTTATAGTTTTTTATACCTTTTAAAAACACTTGTGTTGTATCCCCATAATCATAATTATGGTATATTTTTACCTTGGTTGCAAACACCTCTTCTACTTTATGAGTCATTGCTATTTTAAAATCTTTATGTCCAAAGTTACTCATGTGTCCGCAGCACTCTAGCCATATGTCTCTAAGAAATGCATCTATTTTTTTTAATGGTAATGAACCTTTGACTAATAAATGTAAAAACATAACACCATCTTCAACTTCAATATGACAATATGTTTTAGAATTTATAGTATCATCTTCTTTTTCTGTTTTTGATAAATGAGATGCTAAATGTTTAGCTATAGTTTTTTGTGAAAACAATTGCTCACAAAAAATACATTTACCTTCTGATGTTAAAGTGTGTTCCATTATTTCTTTATTCCTTTTGGTTTCGTGGGTTTTGTAATCTAAATGTTGATTTTTTGATTTACTATGGAAATACAATTAATGTGCATATATTAAGCGGTTTAATCAGAAACAAAAAAGTGCAGAAAAAATCATTTTTCTACACTTTTTTTTTGTGGCTCCGGCGGGAATCGAACCTGCATCAAAAGTTTAGGAAACTTCTATTCTATCCATTGAACTACGGTGCCAATATCAACAAATTTACAAATTCTGTATGAAGTAATCCGTAATTTTCTGAAATAGATGCGCTCTATCCTTCCCTAATACGTTATGTTCGTGCCCCGGATAAACAAAATAATCTACTTGTTTACCTTTATCTACACAAGCTTTTATAAACATTAAACTGTGTTGCCAAACTACCACTGGATCCTGTGTTCCGTGGATCAACATTAATTTCCCTTTTAGATTATCCACAGAATTCAACAGGTCTGCTTCTTTGTATCCTTCAGGGTTTTTTTGTGGTGTATCCATATACCGCTCAGTGTACATCACTTCATAATAACTCCAGTCAATAACAGGGCCACCTGCAACAGCCACTTTAAATAGATCTGGATAATGTGTCATAATTGAAGTTGTCATAAATCCTCCAAAGCTCCATCCCATTATGCCCATCCGGTTTGCATCTACAAATTTTAAATTTTTCAGGTACGTGATCCCAACTAATTGATCTTTTATTTCTACCATTCCTAAATGCCTGAAAGTAGCCTGTTCAAAGTCTAATCCACGATTTGCACTTCCACGGCCATCAACAGTAAAAACTATAAATCCATGTTCTGCCATGTACTGAAACCATAGATCGCCACCGGCATTCCATGTATTGTTGATCAGCTGTACTCCCGGCCCATTATATAAATAAACAATAACAGGATATTTTTTTGTTGAATCAAAATCAATGGGTTTGAACATCCTGCAATACAGATCATCACCATTCGCGCTTTTTAATTTAAAAATGCTCAATGTTCCCAATCTAAATTCCTTCAATGGATTTTCAGAATTTTTAAGTACTTGCATTTTTTTTCCCTTGGTATTATAAATTGAAATTTCTCTTGGAATAGATATGCTTTGAAAATTATCAATGATATAATTTCCGTTATTGCCTAACATAACTATATGTGTCCCTTCACCCGAAGTTATTCTTGTACTGATCCCCTTTTTCAAATCAACACTGTAAAAATTACGAGTGATGGGACTTTCAGTAGTAGCAGTATAAAATACTGTTGAACCTTTTGCATCAAAGCCCGCTAAATTTGTCACTATCCAATTTCCTTTTGTTAATTGTTTGATTAATTTTCCGTTCGTATCATACAAATACAAATGATTGTATCCATCGCATTCCGATTGCCAGATGAATTGATCAGGGTGTTTAGGCACAAACACCAGTGGATTCATAGGGTGAACATATTTATCGTTTTTTTCTTCGAGCAATGTTTTTTCAAAAAGGCCTGTTACAACATTATAAGAATTTAATTTTAAATCGTTTTGATCACGGTTTAATACTGCGATATAAATATGTTGCTCATCCGGGCCCCAAGCAATATTGGTTAAATAGTGTTCTTTAGGCTCTTCTGTTTTCAAAAAAATTGTTTTACCGGTACTCACATTATAAACCCCAACTGTCACTTCATGACTTTTATCACCTGCCATTGGATATTTAATTTCACTCACCTTTGCAGGGCGCACTGTCCAATCAATTACCGGATAATCAGTTACCATTGTTTGGTCCATACGATAAAAGGCTAATAAATTTCCTTCCGGCGACCAAAATGTTCCTTTGACAATTCCAAATTCTTCACGGTGAACAGATTTTCCATTTACAATATTCTCATCCGCATCATTGGTAACAATCAATTTATTTTTTCCGTCAAACACAAATAAATTATTTTTTATTGTGAATGCCACATACCCTTTTTTATCAGCAACATCTTTATTATCGGCACCATCATCAAGATCCCTGTCGCTTTCAACAGCAGCCATTTTGGAACTTAGTGTATATACCATCAATTTTTTTTCAGTTTCAAATGTAAACTGATCCGTATTTTTCCATTGCAGTGTTGGAAATGTTTTAAGATTTTTAAAATTTAATTTTACCACAGCATCATTCAAGTCTTTTAGTGAAGCAATTATTTTCTGTGAATTATTTTGCGCGGTGCCAAGCACCAACACTTCAGTACTGTCTTTTTTATCAACGTAAGAAAAGCTATCTGTTTCTTTCACCCACATCAATTGTTTTAGCCTGGCAGGAGCAAGTGTTGTTTTTTGTTTGATGATGGCATCTTCCATGCTCAGGAGTTTTGTTTGAGCTATGGTTATGTTAGAGAATAGAATAGATACCAGAAAAATAAATACTATTTTTTTCATTTTAATTTTTTTTAACCGCAGAGGATGCAGAGAGAAAATCCGCAGGGGTTCCGCAAAGTTTCATACAGATTAGTAATTCGTAGATTTATTTTATTATGGATCCGTTCTCTGTATCCGGTTTGGTTGGAGAAACAAAACTTAATTCCCCTTTACTGTTTTCAGACATTAAGATCATTCCCTGACTTTCTATTCCTTTTATTTTTCGTGGAGCTAAATTCGCTAAAATGGAAACCTGCTGACCAATAATGTCTTCGGGTTTATAATATTCAGCGATACCTGATACGACAGTACGTTTATCAATACCCGTATCGATAATGAGTTTCATCAGCTTATCTGTTTTAGGAACACGTTCTGCTTCCAAAATGGTCCCGACACGAATATCCATTTTGTCGAAATCATCAAAAGTAATGTCCGGTTTTGCTTCTTTTGATTTTTGACTTAAGTCTTCTGTTTTTTCTGTTTCGTTCATTTTTTTTGAATCTTCTAATTTTTGTACTTGTGCGATAATTGTTTCATCTTCTATTTTATCAAATAATAAACTCGCTGTGTTTATTTGATGTCCGGCTGATAATAAGTCTGTTCGGGTTGCATCGTTCCATTTAAAATTCGAATTAAAATTAAGCATGATACTTAATTTTTTCGCAGTGAAGGGTAAAAATGGTTCCATCAAAACAGCAAGGTTCGAGCAAATTTGCAATGACAAATTCATAACTGTTTGCACTCTTTTAGCATCGGTTTTTATAACTATCCATGGTTCATTATCCGCTAAATATTTATTTCCTGCACGTGCCAAATTCATTAATTCTGCGAGCGCTTCTCTGAAACGATACTGTTCAATACTTGCTGAAATTTTTGCAGGGAATTTACTTATTTCTTCCAACAATAATAAGTCTCCTTTGGTGTATTCCGCAGCTACAGGCACTTTACCTTCATAATATTTATGAGTCAATACCAATGTACGGTTCACAAAATTTCCCAGGATGGCAACTAACTCATTATTATTTTTTGCCTGGAAATCTTTCCAGGTAAAATCATTGTCCTTTGTTTCAGGGGCATTCGCGCAAAGCGTATAACGCAATACATCTTGTTTATCTTTGAACTCCAGTAAATATTCATGCAACCATACTGCCCAGTTACGTGAAGTAGAAATTTTATCTCCTTCTAAATTTAAAAATTCATTAGCCGGAACATTCTCAGGTAAAATATAGGAGCCTTCTGCCATCAACATGGCAGGGAAAATAATACAATGAAAAACAATATTATCCTTACCAATAAAATGAACAAGCTTGGTTTCTTTGTCCTTCCAGTATTTTTCCCAATCCGGAGTCAGTTCTTTGGTAGCGGAAATATATCCGATCGGCGCATCAAACCAAACATACAATACTTTTCCTTCAGCACCATCAACAGGCACTTTTACTCCCCAATCCAAATCACGCGTCATAGCGCGAGGTTGCAGTCCTGCTTTTAACCAACTTTTGCATTGACCAAAAACATTGGTTTTCCATTCCTTATGCGAATCAACATACGCTTCAATTTGCGGCTGCATTTTATCCAAAGGCAAAAACCAATTTTTTGTCTTTTTCAATACAGGTTTTTTCCCTGATAACGTTGACCTCGGATTGATCAGATCAGTTGGATTCAACGTGCTGCCGCAATTTTCACATTGATCGCCATAGGCATTTTCATTTCCACAATTCGGGCAAGTTCCTACAATATATCTGTCTGCTAAAAACTGGTTTGCTTTTTCATCATAATATTGTTCCGTTTCTTCTTCTTTGAAAACGCCTTTATCATACAATATTTTAAAAAATTCGGAAGCTGTTTCATGGTGTATCTTAGAAGAAGTACGTGAATAAATATCAAATGAAATTCCGAATTCTCTAAAAGAATCGCCCATCATTTTATGATATTTATCTACCACTTGTTGAGGAGTAATGCCTTCTTTTTTTGCTTTGATAGTAATGGGTACACCGTGTTCATCCGAACCGCAAATAAATTTAACATCTTCTCCTTTTGAACGGAGATAACGCACATAAATATCAGCGGGAATATAACAACCTGCCAAATGCCCAATGTGTACAGGTCCATTGGCGTAAGGTAATGCTGCAGTAACGGTATGTCTTTTAAAGTTCAAAGTTGTAAATTGTAAAGTCAAAAATTAATTAGCGCGTTTAATAAAAAAATAAGTTTGTTAATAGTTTAAGTGGGTAGTTTATAAAACTTATAATTTATAACTTTAAACTTTAAACTAATTACTAAATTGCGTTCAAAGATAATCATTCCTAAATAAAATGAAGACTCCTCTATACTTAAAAAAGGGCGATAAAATTGGTATTGTAGCTTGTGCCGGAAAAATTTCGCGTGATGCGATTCAACCTGCTATTGATATTTTGAAAGACTGGGGTTTGGAAGTTGTGTTGGGGAAAAATTTATTTAAAACGGATCATCAATTCTCTGCAAAAGATGCTGAACGTGCTACTGACCTGCAAAGAATGCTGGATGATACTTCTGTAAAAGCTATTATCAGCGCACGTGGTGGCTATGGTACAATTCGCATCATCGACAAAATAAATTTTTCGAAATTTAAAAAATATCCTAAATGGATCATTGGATATAGCGATATTACTGTATTGCATTCGCATATTCATACTATGGGAATTGAAACCATTCATGCTACAATGCCAATTAATTTCACAAAGAATAAAGAGGCAACAGAAAGTTTACGCAAAGCTTTGTTTGGTGAAAAATTGGATTATGAAATTAAATCTCATCCGTTAAACAGGAAAGGAGAAACGAAAGCTCAATTAGTTGGCGGCAATCTTTCTCTGCTATATGCTTTAGCAGGAAGTGTTTCCGATATTGATACCAAAGGAAAAATTTTATTCATTGAAGACTTGGATGAATATTTATATCATATTGATAGAATGATGATGAACCTGAAACGTGCAGGGAAATTAAAAAACTTGAAAGGCCTTATTGTTGGTGGAATGACTGGAATGAAAGACAATACAATTCTTTTCGGAAAAACAGTTGAAGAAATTATTTTGGATGCAGTTAAAGAATATAACTATCCTGTTTGTTTTAATTTCCCAGCCGGGCATATTGATAGGAATTTCGCATTGGTATTAGGTAGGAAAGTTAAGTTGAGTGTGGGAAGTAAAGTAAAACTACTGCTTTAACAAGAGAATTATAATACCTACTTATTAATTTAATTGTATTATTTGAGTGTGTATTTTATAGGAAGGACTAAAGATATTTTTGTTACTTTTCCATTAATCAATACAGGTGCCCATTTTGTTTGATGATTAAACACTTCTTTAGATAATAATGACAAACCATCAGAAGGAGATTCTATAATTCTGATATTATTAATATATCCTAGTTCATTTATAGTAAATTTAATTTCAACTTTCCCCTGAATATTCTTTTGCTTTTCATAATCAGGATAAACTAAATTTTCATTTAGATAATTTATCATCGATTTATAATTATCTGCTATTTGCCCCCAAATAATCTGGCCATATTGATCTGGCAAGAAAAATAAAAAAGTATCTCTATTTATTATTTCGTAATTTTCTAATTCAACATTTTGCTTATCATACTTTTGAATTGAAGTGAACGGCATATATTTGAATTGAACCTGATGAACTTTATATTTGTATTGCATTGAGTCAGACTTATTATAAAGAAAATCATAGTACCGAATAGTATCAGTAACACAATGGCAATTAAATGTATCCCTGGCAGACTTTGAACCGCTCCAATCTGCATACATTAAATCCTTACAATAACCTTTATCATTCATCATTTTTTTCCTTTAGTAGCTCTATTTATAAGTAAATCGGAAGAATAAAAAATAGCCAGCGCAGAAGTATATAAAGAATCTGCTTCATGCAATTTATTTTCATTAACACTAATAGCCGCTTTTTCAACCAAACGATCAAAAGTCCTTTTCCCAGCAACCTGAGCCGTAAGTGTAGAATATATTAAAACCAAAAAGGTTATTAAAAAGAGCTTAAACATTCCAAACATATTTGTAATTTAATTACTCATATAACAGACAAAACCAAAAACGTCCCGCATTTCTACGAGACGTTCATCATATATTTTTTATCTCTTAACCACGTAAGAAAAGCGGGATTAATTCGACTTGATAATTTTAATTCGCCTGTGGCTTCTAAAATCATATTTTCATTAATAAAATTTCACCAAGTGATCCACCACTTTCGCATTTTCTTTTAATGCTTCGTACACTTCATAATCAACACGTGGTTGTAAGGATGATATTTCTGTTGACTGTTGCATTTTGTAATCCTTTTGAGCAGGAGCTTCAGTAACTGATTCTACATACACTACAAACACACCTTCTCTACCGATTAATGGTTTACTGAATGTTTTCGCCTTTTGCACTATTACCACACCAATTACAGCAGGCTCGCTTGTTGAGCCAGGCAATGCAGGAGTATTGAAATTTATATTTTGTCCCTCTTCAACAGGCAATTTTAATTTTGCGCCCAATGCGTCAATTGTAACACCACCGGCCAGTGCAGCACTAAGCTCTTTTGTGAACTCTTCCGCTTTTTTCTCTTTAATTACTTTAGCTGTTACATCATCTTTTACTTGTTCAAGCGGAGCAATACCTTTTTCTCTTACTTCTGTTAGAACAGCTACAATAAATTTATTTCCAAATTCCATCGGCTCGGATACAGTTCCTTTTTTATTATCGTATGCCCATTTGATCAATGGACGAGGTGATTCAATACCAGAAATGGTACGGTCATTTTCTTTGATGTTATCTGCAACACGTTTGTTTAATTTTTCGTCAACAACCGCTTTTTGAAACAGATCATTGGTTGTATTTTTTCCAGAGAATTCACTTGCTTTCACAAATACAGTTTGCATTGTTTTGCTGCTCGGTTCTATTTTTTTATCAATTGTTCCTACTTGTATTTTCTTTATTGCGCCTTTTGCATCAAGCACTTCCATGATATGATATCCGAAGTTTGATTCAATTACAACCAAGTCGCCTTTTTTTCCGTCAAGGCCAGCATTTTTAAATGGCTCTACAAATCCGCTATTCGAATTCAACCAACCATAATCGCCACCTTTACCTTTATAATCTTCACCCAATTTTTTATCAGGAGGCATTTTTTTACCACCGTCATCAGAATATTTTCCTACAAAATCAGGAAATAGTTTTACATCTTTTTTTAATAGCACTAAAAGACTATCTGCCATTTTTTTGGCTTGTTCTTTTGTACGTTTAATATCGGGTGACGCCCCGGAATCTTTATATGCTATTAATATATGACGCACTTTAGCTGAGTCTGCGGAAGTTTTTTCGGACGTTACTTTTGACACTTTGTAATAACCGTTCTCCAGATATGGGCCATAAACAGTGCCTACCGGAGACTTGAACATAATCGTATCAATTTCAGGAGATAAGGTTTGAGGAATATGAAAGCTCATATCAAAAAGACGTGAATCGGCTTCTGAAATAACGAATGCCGAATCTTCAGCGGGTTTCTTTGTTTTAAATTCATCCGCTACGCGTTGCATATCTTTTTTTATTTCATCCATATCTTCCGGTGACGGAGAAATATCAAAAGAAACATATTCTATTTTGCGTGATGCGTCCTGTTTAAATTCATTTTGGTGTGCATTGTAATATGTTTGCAGGTCGGCATCAATTATTTTAATTGTACTGTCACCAAGTGAATTGTATTTTTTAGCGACATATTTAATAGTTGAATTTTGATTTTGCGCGATGTAATCACGTTTTGCTACTGAGGTAGTTACATATAAACCTTTTTTGATGATGTTATTATACTTTTCAATAGTGCGTACTTTACGGATATAATTTTCTAATTGCGTCCATTGCCCTTCCTGTTCATCTGTCATTGCTTGTGTAAACGCGCGGATTTTAGCCGGACTCGGTTCGCCTGTTTTTTCATCCGCAAATGAAGGAGCTACTTTTCCTGTTTGTTGATCACTAAGGTTGCGTATCAGCGCAGGATGTGGATGATCGATCATCAGGTCCACCAATTCATCGTCCGAAACAGCGATCCCCAACTTTTCATATTCTTTGTCCATCACCTCCTCGTTAATGGTTTGTTGCCACACTCGTTGAACCACTTCATCTATTGCGCTTTGGTCAAGAGTCGTTTTTTGTTTGTTGCGCTTTTCGTTTTCAAGGGCTTCCTGCACTTTTTCATTAAAAATTTTGTTATCAATGAGCTTGCCTCCTATTTCGCCCACAGCATTCTCTGATTTGCCAAAAAGAGAAGATCCCCTTTCGAATAAGCCTGTTAGCACGAATGCCAATAATGCCAAACCTACTATTGCTACTAATAAGCCAGTACGTTTACGTAATTTTTCTAAAACACTCATTGTCTGTTTTTTTAATTAAGGGTGCAAATATAAGATTGTTAATGAAATAGTGGAAATTTTGGGGAAGAAACCTCATCTCGTCCAAACGGGCGGCTAAAGTCAATTATCCGGCAAAACTTTCAAATTTACCGTTTCAATACGGGTGCGTGTAACAGCGGTTATTGTAAACAAAAGATTATCAATTCGTATTTCTTCATTTATACGAGGAATACTTTCGTGATAATGCATGATCAACCCTCCAAGGGTTTCAAAATTATCTAAAATAGGTAGGTTAAGATGATAGGTATGATT
Source organism: Bacteroidia bacterium (assembly GCA_038258655.1). Taxonomy (GTDB): domain Bacteria; phylum Bacteroidota; class Bacteroidia; order 2-12-FULL-35-15; family 2-12-FULL-35-15; genus 2-12-FULL-35-15. Next base: position 12,099 of record JBBSPS010000039.1, on the reverse strand, counting down.
GATATAATCGGTTTCGAGCCGGGCTGAAAAAATAAATTCATTTTCACTAACCTGCTTTTCTATCATTTCTTCTTTATCGTGTTCATCTTCTATTTCACCAAAGATCTCTTCCATCACATCTTCCATGGTTAACATTCCTGAGGTTCCGCCAAACTCATCCACCACCACGGCAATACTCTTGTGTTGTTGAATAAACACTGTTAACACTTCACTTGCAGGCATCGATTCAGGAACAATACTTACAGGCAATAATATGCCGCGAATACTGTCAGGGTTTTTAAATAATTCTTTTGAATAAACATACCCTATAATATTATCAATGCTTTTAGAATAAATTAAAATTTTTGAAAGGCGTGTCTGAATAAATTTTTGTTTAAGTTCTTCAATACTGTTTTCTACATCCAGCGCTAGAATTTCGGTGCGCGGCACCATGCACTCACGCGCTTTTACGCTTGAAAAATCCAATGCGTTCTGGAATATCTGTATTTCGTGATCCACTCCCACTTTTGTTTCCTCAGTAGAAGTTCCTTCCCGCAAATAATTATCGAGGTCGATCATGGTAAAAGCTGCATTTTCTTTTTCAATTTTTACACCCAATATTTTTTTGAGAATGAACTCTGAAAAACCAATTGTGAGCATTACAATAGGGTAAAGCAACCCATATACAAGGGTAAGTGGAAAGGCGAATAAACTTAATGTTCTGTTGGGGTTTATCCTGAAAATATTTTTTGGTAAAAATTCCGCCGTTACCAAAATAAGCAAGGTGGAGATAAATGTAGAGATAAGTAATATCACTATTTTGGATGAGAAATACTGTTCAAAAACAGGTTTTAGTTCTTCATCCATATAAATGCCAAAAATTACCAACGCGATATTATTGCCGAGCAACATGGTACCCAAATAACGCGATGGATATTTATTAAAATAGGAAAGTATTTTCGCGGATAGGTTGCCTTGTTTACTTTCTAATTCAATACGTAATTTATTGGAAGTAATAAACGCGATCTCAAGTCCCGAAAAAAAAGCGGAAGCAATTAACGTAATTAGAATAATAACAGAACTCTGCACGGTTATTTTTTTTCTTCCTGATGTTTTTGATTTATTTCAAATTTTATTCGCTGGCGTTTGCGAACCGCGTACATAATCCCGCATACCAATGTAAATACGAGGAAATAGACCGATCCCTGCCTGTCATGTGTCGCTATGGCATAAGCACACATTACCGCTCCAATGCAGGCCATTACAAGCCAAATGATCTCTAGTATTTTAAATGTTTTGTTCATCTGAATTTAGTTATAAATTATGAGTTATAAGTTATGAATTAATTGTTAATTACTAGTTGTGCAGTTTCAACACTTCACAATACCATCACTCCTAATTCATAACTTATCACTTACTACTTTCTTTCAAATTTATTTGACCCTTTGGATTTTTTATTTCATAGTCAGAAAAGTCCTGGTCCGCTATTAATCCATTACCCCAGATCACTTGATCTTTGGTGGTTATTTTTACAAACTCATCGGTATATATTTTTTTTGTTGCAGCATTCCAGGTCAAATGTTCTGTATTTAATTTATCTCCTTTTTCATTTATTACTACCACATTGCGTTTTGCTTCCATTAGGTTGGTACCATTGGCATCATCAAAACCAATTCCATAATCGGCTGTAAGTTTCGTTTGCACCACCCGTTTATCATTATAAAAAAAAACTTCCATCCCTTTTGGTAATTCTGTGTAAGGTTTTTTGCCGGCATAGCGATTTAATTCAACAGCAGTAAGTTTTGCGCGCACACGTGCCGAATCGCTGTACATGATCTGTACATTTTTACCGGATTCTATCGGTAATTGTTTTTCAGTTGCTGACGTGATAGAATTAACCACCGCGATATCATTTTCGCAGGCAGTAAAGCATATCCATAATAAAGGTATGGTCAGAAATGAGAAAACAGTTTTTACAAAATTCATCATTGGAATAATGTAAAATTAATCAAATTTAGGTTTCACAAACCAACGGTCGTTGATCGTAAAACCAATGGTTGCTTTGAAGAAATTTTCTTTGATGAGTCCGTTGGTAGTTGTTCCTCGATATCCTGCTTCAACGCCAATGTTCACCATTGAAAAATTTTGCAGTAAAAAATTTCGCCCTACAGGAAAGCCAATGCCAAAACTTACAGCTGATTCGGTTAACTGTGTACTTTTTAATTCGAGCGCTGTTTGCGCATATCGTATTCCCAAACGGTAATGCAAACGTTTGTAATAATTATCCAATCCGCTGGCTTTTGAATTGGGTATATATTGCATTCCCACTGAAACCCGCATACTATTTTTTAATCCTTGCGTTTGATTAAATGCCTGATAGCTGCTCCAGTTTTGCATCGCAAAATCCGCTGCAACCAGCCACCTGTTACCTTTTTTAAATCCTACACCAAAACCAAATGACAAAGGAAGCGTAATTTTCCCTTTTGTATTTTGAGTGATCTCAATGGTATCTTTCACCACTTCAAAACCGGTGGAATTATTAAAATAGCTATATGATAAACTGTCAATTTTTGCATTTACACTTGTTTGCGCGGCAAATGTAGCGCCTATCAATATCTGCACATTGTCTTTTAAGTCGCGCCCTCTTATTGAATCAATAGAATACGAATACTGCGCACCATAATCAAAAAATACATCGGAAACACGGGTAGTAGTTCCTGTTCGTGTATTGAACGCATAACTGCTTGAAGGAAATATGGAGCGTCTGCTATTCACAAAATTACCGAACAAATAAGATGTATTAAGGCCTAATGAAAGTGCCTGCCAGTTTTTTTTACGTTGTAATATGTGATCAATTTCGGTATACTTTTTTTCTTGTTTTAAACGCTCATATTTTTTTGATCTTAAAAATAAGTTAGGTAAACCATAGAGTGGTTTTATTCCGTTTCCAAAATACAGCTGGTTGATCCCCCCCCTACCTTCATATAAAAAATCAACGCCGGTAGTACCTGTGTTAGCAGGTATTTCCTGGTGGTCGGATACTTTATAACCAACAGAGCTATATGGTATTAAACCAACGCTGACACCCCACCATTTTTTGATCGGAAACGCCAATGATGCATATGCTAATGAAGCGCTGTTAATGATTTTATTTGTACTTGAACTTTCCAATTTTACGCGATTATAATTGATGCCCAGTTCAGAAGTGGTTAAACGCATATTGGAAAATGAGGCGGGATTTCCTGTATTAATAAAGAACATGGGATTAGTGGTATCATTTTGCAAAGCGATACTTGTGCCGCCCATTGCAAAATTTTGTCCAAAGCCTTTGCCTGTAATATCACCAATGCCGTAACGGGAATAAGGGGAGCTGATTGTTTGAGCGAAGGAGGTAGTATGTATTAAGTACAATGTACTAAGAACAAATAATGCGATTGCATTATTTTTTTTTATGTTCTTGCGTATTGAATTTTTTTTATACCTTTTCGTATTTAATAGAATGTATTTAATACGTGATACGTGATACGTGATGCTATTTAACATTGTACTCTAAAATTGTGTTTAGCCCTTTCAGGATCAAAAATTGGTCTGCAAAGATGGGCTTTTTTAATCGCTTCTCAAAAAATTCAGTATCTCCACCTGTTAGCACACACCTTATATCCGGATATAGCTGTTGGTATTGAGTTATAAAACCTTGCATTTCTTCTACCGTACCTATTTCTACCCCTGATAATATACTTTCAGACGTATTAGTTCCGATAATGTTATCATAATTTTTGTTAATTTCTAATAAAGGTAAACGGGAAGTAAAGGTATGCATGGCCTTAAAACGCATCTGCAAACCTGGAGAAATGGCTCCGCCTATGTATTCATTATTACTATTTACAAAATTGTATTTGATGCATGTTCCTGCATCTATCACTAATACATTTGTATTTGGGAACAATAAATTTCCTCCAACCGCTCCGGCAAGTCTGTCGCTGCCAAGGGTATGAGCTGATTTGTATAAATTTTTTATAGGAGTGAGTGTTTTATCGGTAAACAGGATCACATTTATTTGTTGCCCAAGCTGCTCAATAAAAGCATCAATTTCATTTACTACTGAACCAATAATGGAATGTGAAATGGAATATTTTTTAAAAATATCAGATGCCAGAAGCGCAGAGGTTGAATCAAATACAAAGAAATCTTTCAGTTCGTTTTGTTCAAACAATGCTGCTTTTATTCTTGTGTTACCTATATCAATTATTAGTTTCAAAAATTTCTTTTATTATCAAACCCTGTAAAATTAAACAATTCCCAATATTTATTTGTAAAACAATTAAATAAAAAAAAGGCGCTCAAATTTTTCCGCAGTGCGAGAAGATTTTGCACGAATTTTAACATTAAGCGGAGCTTTATAAAAGAGTAAAAAGCAAAAAAACATTTTTTGTACGTTTAAATAATTTGTTACATTTGTGCCCCACTTAAAAATCAAGTTAGGTACCCTAGCTCAGTTGGTAGAGCAAAGGACTGAAAATCCTTGTGTCACTGGTTCGATCCCAGTGGGTACCACCACAATAAATTACAAACCCTTGTAAATCAATAGTTTACAAGGGTTCTTCTTTTTATGTTATCGTTGTAGTTGTCGGTTAATTTACTTTCTTGCTAAATTTTTTCTTAATAGAGTTTATACCCGAATAAGATATTAAGAGTTATACCCAACCTTTTTTAATATATTGCTATCTTTAGTAATAAAGAACGTCGTATTTTGAAAAATGATGAAATTGCACTTATCAAAAGGTGTGTAAATAATGAAAGACAGGCTCAAAACTTGCTTTTCAATATTTACTCAAAAAAAATGATGCCTATTTGTTTTAGATATAGCCGAAACATGGAAGATGCGGAAGACGTACTTGCTGAAGGTTTCATGAGGGTTTTTGATAAAATAAATACATTTAAGGGGATTGGGTCACTAGAAGGCTGGATCAGAAAGGTGATTGTAAATGTGGCAATAGAAAAATTTAAGCGATCTTCCAAATTATATTTACACGTTAATATTGATGAAGTGAATATTAAGGACCATAGTAATTACAACATTCTTGGAGAATTAAATGCTAAAGAGTTAATTATTCAAATACAAAAACTGCCCCCGGCTTATCAAATGGTGTTTAACTTATACGTTTTCGAAGGATTAAAACACAGAGAAATTGCAGAGAGGTTGGCAATAAGCGAGGGGACATCAAAATCCAATCTTTCGGATGCCCGTACTTGGCTAAAAAAGAGAATTGAATTTTTATCAATTGAAAAAAAAGCGATTTAAGAAATAATGGAACCGAATAATGAAATAGACGACTTATTCAAGGAGATAATTGAACCTTATGAGATGAATCATTCCGATAAGGTTTGGGAATCATTGAATAGTCAGCTCGAAAACAAATCAAGTGGGCGTGATCGAGCGGTTATTTTTCGTTTAAGAATTTCTTTGGGAATTCTTTTGTTTCTTTTTGGATTATTTGCGACTTATCACTTCCTCAGTATCTCTGAGCCTAAAAATAAATCTTTAATTTCTGTAATAGATAGCCCAACAAGAAATAAAAATTACACTGGCGATGGGAATAATACAATAATAAACAATAACAACGCTGAAGGGGAACACTTTAGTCAAATTTCTTCAGACAATAAAGTTGGCTCTTCTGAAAAAAATTTCACAAAAAAACAACATCAAACAAATACTGCTTTTGCAAATGTAAAACTATACAAAAATATTTCAAATTCAAGCGGGCTAAATAATAAACAACCTTCAACCTATGTTTTTGAAAAGAACGAGGACTCTATATATAAATCTTCTATTAACGAAAAGGAGGCTAATATTGCTAAAAATGAAGAAAATGAAACATCAAAAATTGAGTCAATTAATCAAAAACAAATAAAAGAAAGTAATCCGATGACGAATGTATCGGATACGAATTTAATTACTTCAAACATTTTTGATACAGCCCTTGTAGCAGATGTGAATAATTCTGTTAACACGGTATCTAATGAAAAAATAGCTGACATTAAAACAGATCAATATAAAAAACGTTTTTCTTTAATCGCTTATTTTTCACCTGACTTCACTAAGAAATATACAAAAGTGAACCGCAATAATGATAATAACAATAATAATAATAAACAAGAAGAAGAGGGAGATTATAATAACAATGAAGTTTCTGCTTTTTCATATAACACAGGGGTTTTAGTTGGTTATGATCTAACTCCGAATTGGATAATAAAAGTCGGTGGAACATATGCTAATTTATCTCAAACAGTAAAGCCAAAAACAGTTTATGCAACAGCCGGAACTGATGGTGCTGCACATTATCAATTTGCCACCACTTATGGTACATCTGAATTGGCTAACGATAAAAACGCTCCTTCAATAGGTGATAGCATAGATATTAATTCTAATTCCGCCCAGTCAATTCACATAATTGGTATTCCACTTATTGTCCAATATGGGATTACCAAAAACAAACTCAATTATTATGCTCAACTTGGTTTGGGGATTAACTTTATTTCTGGAGAAAAACTCAATGTAGAAACTTCTAATGAAGATCAAACAATCAGAGATATTGAAGGTTTAAATAAATATTATTTAGGAGGCATGTTAGGGTTGGGAGTTTCTTATAATCCAATTAAGAGATTTTCCATTTTACTTGAGCCAACTATCAGAGGTGCGATTACTCCAATCAATAATAACACTCCAATTTCAACCCGCCCAATTTCTTTTGGTTTGGGTATAGGCCTGGCCTGGCATTTTTAAGGCAAAATCTAATTTTTTTATCGATTTTATAATTATTCTAACCTCTTCTTGGAATAGCACCCAACCATTTAGAAATTTAATCTATCTATATATATGTAACTAAAAATGAAAAAAATGAAAACTCTATTAATTTTAGCTTTTGGCCTTGTAGCACTAGTTTCTTGCGAAAAAGGAAACCTATTTGACAATAATAAAAAAGACAAGGCTTGCCCTGTAGTAGCTGTTGAATCAATTCCAGAGAACGTCAATACTTCTTTTCAAACGAAATATCCGGGAGCTACAGTTGATAAATGGTTTAACAAAGACAATAAAGGCTATTGCGCATTATTCATTTTAAACAGCAAAAAGACATTGTCGCAATTTAACAACGATGGAGAATTTATAAAGGAAGAAACGAATGTTGAACAAGAAGGAAATCATCAAGATAGCGAAGATAATGAATGTGAATGTGAAACGGAAGAAGGGGATTAATTCTAAACCTATTAAAGCCACAGTAACGCGAAATATTCAACATTACTTTCTTTTAAAATAATTTAAATAACTAAAAATATATATTATGATAAAAAAAATTAACTTAATTATTATCTCAATAATAATTGGCAACTCTCTTTATGGGCAGTGGGTAAATAGGTATAATGGTCAAGGTGATTTTAGTGATAAGTTTAATGTTGTTATTACTGATCCATCAGGTAATATTTATCTTGCTGGGTCAACAATTAATGCTGTAAGTAAAGATCTATTGGTTGTTAAATTAGCAAGCAATGGGGATACCTTATGGACTAATGCATATAACGGTCCGGGTAATGGATCCGATAATGCATTAGGAATGACCATTGATGGTTCCGGAAATATTTATGTTACTGGATACCAAAGTGGATCGGGTACAGGTACTGATTTTATTACAATTAAATACAATTCTTCTGGTGTAATTCAATGGACATCCTCTTATAATTCTGTCGGATCCAATCAATATGACCAAGGGAACAGTGTTGCTGTAGATGGAAATGGCAATGTTTTTATCACCGGTATAAGCGATCGCGATCCAACTTCAATAACTAATTATGATTACGTAACTATAAAATATAATTCAAACGGCACCCAACAATGGGCAGTTCAGAAAAACGGTACAGGGGATGCTTCCGATCGTCCTGCAAAAATTGCAATCGATCCAACCGGAAACCCCGTAGTAACAGGTTATACTAACAATGGCACCAACGAGGATTACTTAACTATTAAGTATAATGGAAATTCAGGGGTGCAAATGTGGGCCATGTTGTACGATCGTACCCATAACGATCGCGCTACAGGCCTTGCAATTAATCCTACAAACGGAAACATTTATATTACCGGTAGAAGCCGCAATGTTGATTACGACTATGCAACCGTTTGTTATAATTCCGCTGGTGTTCAGCAATGGGCTGTTATTTATGATAATGTAGGTGATGACCGTGCAACAGAATTGGCGTTGGATGGCTCTGGAAATATATATGTTACGGGGCAAAGTGATGCCGATGCATCAGCAAATGTAAATTATAATATTACTACTATAAAATACAGCACTACAGGCGCTCAGCAATGGGCAAAAACTTATAGTGGTGTATCTGCTAATGATGACATTCCTTCATCTTTATTTGTTGACGCAGCAGGAAATTCATTTGTTACCGGTTCAACTGACACGGATCCTACCGCAACTATAAGCAATGATTATATAACACTAAAATATAATACTGCCGGTATTTTGCAGTGGTCTCAATCGTTTTCAAACTCTTCTGCATCCAATGATATACCATCATGCATTGCAATAGATGCTTCTGGAAATGTAATTGTTACAGGAGCCTCAGAAATTATACCTCAAAATAATGGAGCCACAATAAAATATAATTCTTCAGGAGTAATGCAATGGACTAAGTACTATAACAATATTGGTGATAATAGTGATAATTCACATGCTTTAGCCATTGATGCCAACAAAAATATTTTTGTTGCAGGGTATTCCGTTGGATATACTACCGAAAGAAATTTTACTTTAATGAAAATCAACTCTTCCGGAATTACACAATGGGTAAGAGAAATAAATGGAACTACAACGGCTAATATTAACGATGATGCTCTTGATGTGGTGGTGGATAATACTAATAATTTTATTTATGTAGCCGGTTACACCAAAAATTTGGGGACTTCCTATGATTACACAGTTGCAAAATACAACCAATTGGGAGACACAATTTGGGTTCGCAATTATAATGGTGTAAATGAATCGGATAAAGCATACGCGATAGCACTTGATGCCAATAATAATGTATACGTAACAGGGAAAAGCGATAGTGATCCGGGAGTAAATATTAACGATGATATTTTAACGTTGAAATATAATTCAAGTGGTGTACTTCAATGGGCAAAGAGTTATAATGGAACAGGAAATGGAACTGATGCCGCCAGAGAAATAACGGTTACACCTTCAGGAGATGTATATGTTTCCGGAAAGACCTTTAATGGAACCAATTTAGATTATGTAATTATAAAATATAACAGCGGCGGAACTCAACAATGGGTAAAAGTATATGATGGCGGAACTGGAGATGATGAATGCCTATCAATGGTGATGGATAATTCCGAGAACACCTACTTAACCGGTACAAGCATAAATGACAATGGATTAAAAACAGACATTGCAACAATAAAATATAATGCCTTAGGAGTACAACAATGGGTACAACGTTACAATGGTGCATCAGGAGGGGACGATATAGGTAGAAGTATTGCAATTGATAATAACGGAAGTGTTTGTGTTGCGGGTACTATTGATACAGATACCTCTGCCTCTACGCTTAATAGTGATGTATGTACTATAAAATATAATGCATCCGGAATTCAACAATGGATTAAATTTTTCGATGGTACTGCCCACGCGTATGATAATGCAAGTGAAATAGCCGTTGATAATCTGAATAATATTTTTGTTACATGTCAAGCTGATAATGGATCACTGAGCATTCCAAATTATGATTTTGTAACACTTAAATATTCTTCGACAGGCAATCAGGATACAACCCTTACCTATAATGGACCAGGCAATGATTCCGATATTCCATCTACTATGATTGTTAATAATAATATTGTTTATGTAACCGGCGGTAGTAATGGAATAACTTCTCAAAGAGACATTGCAACCATACAGTATTTTATACAACCTGTTTCAATTAAATCATTCGATTTAGCTTCAGGAGAAATAAATATTTATCCCAACCCTTTTTCAGACTTCACTATTGTTGATTTGTCGGCAATCAATGGTGAAAACTACTCAGTTAACATAACGGTTACAGATATGATGGGGCGTTTGATGCTAAAATCTTCAAACAATAATCAACGCATAATAAAAATTCAAAAAGAAAATATGGCTGCTGGAATATACATGTTAGATATATTTCTTGACGAAAAAAATAGCAGTCATCATAAAATCATAATTCAATAAAATAGTTAACCATTTTAAAATTAACCTTATGAAAAATCGAATTAAAACAACTCTTATTTGCAAAGAAATTACAAATTATGTATGCGATGAAAGTATTATTAATAGCTATAAACCTAAGATTGGAGATGTTGCAATTTTTGAAATTCTGGAAATTGGAAAACATAAAACTGTTCAATCCGAAAGCCGACGGATCATTGAGATTGTTGCAGGAGATTACATTATGGCAACTTTTGCTAATCGCTATGCTACAGAGCAATTTGAAGGTTATATTCCAACGGAACCAACAGTAATTTTGGATATTCTTGGTGCCGGAGGTTCTATTGGAATTGTAAAATCAAAAAATGCAGCTTTTAAAGACATCCAACCAACTAAAATAAGACTTATAGGGTATGCTAAAGATGACAACAATAAGGTGTTGAATACTATGTACTATAAAACAGAACGTAAAACATTTAGAGGAGACGTTCCTAACAAGGCTAAGGTAATTTTGTCCGTAGGATCATCCATGGACAGTGGCAAAACAACCTCTGCGGCTTATCTTGCAAGAGGATTAAAAACAACAGGTAAAAAAATAGCATACATTAAACTTACTGGTACAGGTTATACAAAAGACAAAGACCTTGTTTACGATTGTGGAGCTGATGTAACTGTCGATTTTACAGATGCTGGTATCCCTTCAACTTTTAAGAGTACCAAGCAAGAAATAATGGATCTCTATCAAACACTACTTGATAAGCTTGCACCTGAAAACCCCGATTTTATTATTATGGAAATTGCAGATGGAATAATTCAATGTGAAACGGAGTTTCTTCTTCAAGATAAGGCATTTATGAAAACTATTCATAGCGTGATGTTTTCAGGAGGGGATAGTCTTGCTACGCTATATGGTGTTGAATACATGAAAAAAAATGGAATTAATCTAGTAGCTGTTTGCGGAATGTTTACCATGAGTCCATTGTTAATAGAGGAAGTGAGATTAAGATGTGACCTACCTATTTTGAATCTCGATGATTTAAGTAGTGGAGAATATGCTAGTACTTTCGGTGGATAGCCTTTCATTAAAATCATAATGACTAAGAAAAATTTAATACTTAATTTTATTAAGGATAACAAAGGTTTTGCCATCGGATCCGTGGTCTTTGGATTTGTAAGCATTTTGAATACCTTGCTTATTCCCCTTTTTTTAGGTAAGTTTTATCAATTAGCACTCCGTACTCACTCTACTCGGGGGACCATATTTGATAAAATTTTCGGAGATCTTGAGCGTATTGATACATACTTTTTTCTTTTCGGAGCTTTAATTTTATTAAAACTCATTTTTGATTACTGTTACACTTTTTTTTTAGGAATTAGTGGGGAAAGGTTTTCAAAAAATTTGCGTGAAAAATTATTGCTTAAACAATTAAGCACACAGCTTAACATACATCAGCAAAAAGAAACGGGGATGTACCTGCTCCGATATAGCGGCGATTTAACTTCAACTCAAAATTATCTTACAAAAGGTGTTTTTTCTTTTGCCAAGGATTGCATGTTTTTGGTTTTAGCTATCATACTCCTTTCAATTATAAGCATTCCACTTGCTTTGATTGTAATAATTATGTTTCCGATAATATTTTTGGTGGTTATTTTATTAAATAAACGACTAAAAAAATACACTAAGGAAAGAAGGAATATTCGCTCGCAAAATTTTTCTTTTGTTAGTTCCCGTCTAGGATCCTTATTGACCATTAATACCAATTATATTTATTAAACAGTCCAATTTAATTCTGAAAAAACATATTCAAATCCACACGTTTTTTTTATCCCTTCATTAGTCAGCTTTTGAGTTGTATGCGAGATGAATTCACTTATATCATCCAAGGTT
>JBBSPS010000038.1:0-23741 GCA_038258655.1 Bacteroidia bacterium | reverse complement strand
TGAGTTTTCCCAAGTATTTTTTTTCGATGTCTTTGAGGTCAGATTTCATTGCGGTAAATCTCCCTAAAACATCCATCTTTAGTAACTCTATTAATAAACCCTCTTTTTATAGATTTATTTTATATATTTGCTCCGAAAAACGATTATGATGTAACCATTTTAAGCACAAATCAATATATTTAATGCAACCGACAAGAATAAGTGCAGACCAACGAGAAATAACAAAAAGAAGATTTATCAACAGAATGAAAAAAGCAGGGTTTATTTATCTTTTAAATTATCATTCAGGTAATTGGTGGAGCCGTGCGAATAATTACAATTTATATTTAGCAAGTAATGATTGTGAATATTTAGATAATATCGCTAAAAATTCATTTGGTACAGTGATTCACGATTGTGATTTTTGTTACGTTGAGAAAATAAGTTAATGGAGAAAATCAAACAAATTGTTTTATTGGTAACGGACAATTTAATGTTGATCGAATTGTCCAATTATCCAAAAGTTAGAAAAGCGATTGAGACAATGAAAGCCCTTGAAGATATGGAACGAATTAAAAATCAGCTACTTAATGTATAAATTGATCGAAGTGTTTACTTCTCAAAAGGGCGCATTTTACCAAATAATTAAAATTTTAAAAGTTGACCCTATCAAAAATAATCGTTAAATAATGAAAAGATAAAGACTAAAGGCAATAAAATTCAAATGGGATGGTTATAATTGCAAGCAAATATTAACAGTTAAAACTTTTTATGGGAGTATTCCGAAAAGCCTATAAAATTTTATCAAAAGTGAGTAGGAAAATTTTAAAAACAATTTTAATATGAAAAAGATTAAATTTGAAAAAAAGCTGTCCTTGAATAAGGAAGCTGTTACAGAATTGAATGACGACCAAATGAATAATGTCAAAGGAGGCGCAGCTCTATGGACACTAATTTTTTGTAGACCTTCAAAATCTTGCGTTACGATATGTCAGCAAACCACATGTGGTACTGGTGATAATAGTAATCGTGTTTCTGTTTGCTTAGGCGGAACCGATTGTTCCGGTACTTAATTTGTTTAAATAAGGGTTAAAATATTTTTAACCCTTATTTAAATTTTTAAAATTATAATTATGCTCAAAAAAAATGCGATACAAATATTAGTTATAGTATTTATATACATATATAATACTCTAAATGCTCAAAAAATTGCAATAGATGCCAAAAAAGACAATGTTGTATGTTTGCTAAAGAACAATGATTATAAGCAAATAGATTTTTCTGCTATCGACAATAGCATTGAAAACAAAAAAATTGTTTTAATAGGTGAAAGTAGTCATGGTGTTAAAGAGTTTAATGAGTTTAAACAACTCATTTTAGAACATTTATCCTCAAAACCAAAAGAAATAATAGTAGGTTTTGAAAGCCCAATGGATAATTTGGAATTTGTTGATTTAAACCGAGATAATTTATCTTGCTTAGAAATGTTAACGAATGGGATTTATGGAATATGGCATACTAAAGAATATTTAAAAACCTTTGATATAATAAAAGACAAGAAAATAAAAATTTTAGGAATAGACCCTCAATTTTTTCTAAAAAGGGATGGTTTATTTTCTAAATGCAGAGAAATTGGAATTCTTACAAATGAACAATGTGAAAAATTATTTTATGCTGACAGTATATCTACAAAAATATTATATAAGCAGATAGTAAGAAATGAATCCAAGCCAAATTCTGCTACCATGTCTAAAGATTCATTTATGTTGCTCAAATCGTATAGCTTGGAAAATTACAATAGTATCCTTATGAATATTTCTGATAAGCAATATACTGATTCATCTGTAACTAAAATTCTAAAAAGAGTTTTAATGAATAGGTTGAAATATGTTGATAACGCATACATATACGAAGCGTTTAACAATTCTATTAGAGATAGTTTAATGGCTCAAAATCTTATTTGGTACAAAGAAAATATATTTCCTAATTCTCAAGTAATTATTTTTGCTCATAATTCACATATTATAAAAACTATTGAAGGAGATATTGATCTTCATTCAGAATTAATGGGAAAATTGTTGTATGATTTTTATGGGGAAAATCTATATTCGATTGGATTATATATGTATTCAGGTGAAATAGCTCTTAATAATCGACAAAATTTTTCCGTAATTAAAAATTATAAAAATTCTTTAGAGAATGAACTACATCGCTCCAATTGCAATGTTAATTTCACCGATACTAAAACTAATAGTTCTGAAAGAAAAAATAAATGGCTATCTCAATTGACCCCAACTCTTGAAACTGGTGGAAATAGAATACAAAAGCTATTTTTAAATAAATCTTATGACGGAATTGTTTTTTTTAAAAAAGTTTCCATACCTGAATATCTCTATCCGATAGAACACTATACATCAAAAAAATAAATGGAAAAACAAGTATTAGGAGGTATCACTTCATTAATAGAAAAAAAAATAGTTGAAATTGATAAAATTTTAGAGCAAAATATTAACAATACTAATACCATTGGTCTTTATGATGGACTTGCAGGGCTTTCGCTTTATTTCGCATACAGATATCGACTTACAAATGATGAAAAGTTTCACGATTGTATAAATATCTGTATTACTAAGTCATTTGAAATAATAGAATCCGGGTACCTATATCATTCCTTTTCATCTGGATTTTCAGGGTGGGCATGGTCGATTGAATATTTACAACAAAATAATTTTATCGATATAGATTCTAATGAATTACTTTTAGACATAAATGATTACCTAAAAGCAAAAACCTTTAATCTTTTACAAAAAGAGGATTACGATATTTTACATGGGGCTTTAGGAATTGTTTGGTATTTTATTACTTCACCCAATTATAATAAACACCAAGAATATTTTGAAGCTGTAATTAATACCCTGGAAACTCAATCAGAAAAATTCATTAATGGCTCTATTGCTTGGTATAATGAAAACAACAAAAACGAAATTAACCTCAGTTTATCTCATGGATTAAGTAGTATAATTTGTGTTTTAAGTAAAATTTATCAAAAATATCCTTCTAATAATATAGAAAAAATGATAAATAATTCGGTCGCTTTTTTATTATCCTGTAAGCAAAATCCAGAAATTTGTGGTTCTTATTTTCCATATAAAAAGGAGACTTCAATAAAAAATATACACTCTAGACTAGCTTGGTGTTATGGCGATTTAGGGATTGCAAATGCCTTACTATTTGCTGGTCAAGCACTTCAAAGTATAGACTATATTAATGAATTTCATAAGATTGCGTTATTCAATTCAAATAGAAAAAATATGAAAGAAGGTCAACTTTTTGATGCTATGCTTTGTCATGGAGTATCCGGTGTAGCTCAAATGTTTAAACGTTTTTATTTAGTTACCAATAATATAGTGTATAAAGAAACATCTGATTATTGGATATTAGAATTACTAAAAATGGATACATTTTCCGATGGTTTAGCAGGATACAAACAATATATTCCAAATGATAATTCATGGAAGAACGATATATCTTTTTTAGAAGGAGTATCGGGAATTGGAATGGTATTACTCTCTCACGAAATGGATGAAGATGTTAAATGGGATCAATCAATTATACTATCATAATAAATGTCTAAATTAAAATTAGGAATTTTAGAAGTAGGAGAAACTATCGAAGGAATTTCTGATGCCGAAATAATTGAAGCCACTATTGAGTATGCAAAATTAGCAGAGACTCATGGATATGTTAGATTTTGGCTTGGAGAACATCATGAAGAAGGTGTTGCATGGAGAAGTCCCGAAATTCTGTTAGCTATAATAGCAGGTTATACAGATAATATTAAAATTGGTTCAGGGGGAATGCTATTACCTTTAAATAGTCCATTAAGAATAGCTCAAAATTTCAAACTACTTTCAACATTATTTCCTGAGCGAATTGATTTAGGAATAGGCAGAGGGTCAACAAAATCTTCTATTGCTAATCATTTATTGAATGGAATATCAACTGATTCTACCCTTAAAAATCATAATCAACGAATTGAAGAACTTCTAAATTTTTTTGCGAAAAATTACACTAAATTATCAGAGAATGAATTTATAGTTACCCCTCCTATATCTCGTTTTACTCCCAATATATGGATATTAGGATCTTCTGGAAGCTCTTCCGATATTATTATTAAAACAAAATGTGCTTTTTCTTATTCATTACTACACTCGCTAAGTGAATCTATTGACACTAAATTAATTCCGTTCAAAGAACTTCAAAATAAATATCAAGACATACATTTAGAACCACTAAAATGTAATTTGGCTATTGGAGTTGCTTCTGGAGAAAATCAAAAAAAGGTCAAAACAATTTTAAGCAATCATAAGGAGAATTTTAAGATTAATGTTTCTGGAACTCCAAAAGAATGTATTGAACAGTTACATGAACTATCAAATAAATTTATTGTGGATGAGATAATGGTTTATTATATAAGTGATTCAATAGAAAATAGAATGTTTTGCATTAAATCGTTTGCAGAAGAATTAGAAAAATATCCTAATAATTTTAAGCAAGTGGACGGTAATTTTAATTTAGCTAAATAAGTTTTCTCCATGTCAACAAAAGAATTTACTTATAAATATCACGATCAATTTATTTTTAGAACCCCATTACTTCCTCTTCCTAAAAAGGAAATAGATAGGATAGAATTTAAAAATTACACTTCCGATCCCACCTTTAAAGAAGCAATATATTTAGCATCTCCTGTTTTATTTACTGAATTGCTTAAATGGCATAAAGGGCAAATAAAAGAAGAAAAAGAAATTGAAAAATTAATAATTTCTTTATATAAATATTATTCAAGGATGCAAATTCGATGTACTCCATATGGCTTATTTGCTGCATGTGGCACAGGTGAATGGAACAATAGAAGCGAGCTAATAATTTCTGAATCTGTTAAACGTCATACTCGTTTGGATATGAACTATGTTTGTTCATTAGCACAACAATTAAATAATCATTCAACAATACGCCCTTTGCTTCGCTTCTTTCCTAACAATAGTATTTATGCCTTTGGTGAGCAATTGCGATATGTAGAATATAGATATGTAAATAATAAACGTATTCATAGGATTAGTAGTGTAGATAACTCGGAATATTTACAGAAAATTTTAAATCATTGCCATAAAGGGTCTTGTATAAATGATTTAGCAAATTTATTAGTTGATGACGATATAACTTATGACGATTCGGAGAGCTTTATAAAAGAATTAATTGATAGCCAAATTATTGTAAGTGAATTGGAACCGGCGGTAACAGGAGATGAATTTATTTATCAGATAATTAATACTCTCAAACTCATAAATAAAGAATCGAGTACGGAAATTAATGCAATAATAGAATTATTAATTTCTACGCAAGAACAAATAAGTATTATTGATAATGAAATAGGCAATGAAGTTATTTCATACAAAAATATTTATGAAAATTTACAGGTAATTGGAGTTGCCATTGAAGAAAATCAATTATTTCAGGTAGATATGTACAGATCGACCAATGTTTCTATTTTGGATATTTCTATTCAAAGTCAATTAACAGAAGCTATTAGTTTTTTAAATCGTATGAATAGGAATTATGAGAATACTAATCTTAAAATTTTTAGAGAAAATTTCTATAAACAATATGAAGACGCTGAATTACCATTACTTGAAGTATTGGATACAGAAACAGGAATTGGTTATAAAGGCAAAGACATTTTAGGAATAAATACTTTACTTAATGATATTTATATTCCAAATAAGATTCAAGAAAGTTACGATATTAAATGGAATGAGTTACAGAAATTTTTACAAAAATATTTGCAGAAAGCTATTAAAGATGATGCCTATTGTGTCGTATTTACTGACGATGATATTAAAAATTTCACCTCGATTTCACATTCTATGCCAAATACATTAGCTGTTATGTTTAGGATAGTAAATGAAAGTAATAAATTATATTTATTAGAATCTGGAGGTGCGACTGCCGCAAATTTATTAGGACGTTTTGCACATGGAGATGAATCTATTTATAATATTGTAAAGGATATTACTTCCCACGAAGCCACTTACGATGATGATAAAATATTAGCTGAAATCGTCCATTTACCTGAAAATAGGATTGGAAATATTCTACTCCGTCCTGTTTTGAGGGATTATGAGATTCCTTATTTAGGAAAATCAGCCTTGCCATCCGATAATCAAATTTTATTGCAAGATATAATGGTTTCTATACAAGGAAACAGAATAATTCTACGTTCAAAAAAATTGAATAAAGAAATTGCCCCACGATTAAGCACCGCACATAATTATTCATATAATGCTCTTCCTGTTTACCAGTTTTTATGCGATGTACAAATGCAAAATATTGAAAAAGCTGGGTTTTCTTTTGGTTGGGGCGTTTTGAGCAAGGAATATAAATTCTTACCACGAGCTGAATATAAAAATGTAATACTGCACAGGGCAAAGTGGCAATTCCTAAAAGAGGATTATAAAATATTTACAGACAAAAATAAAACCCCTGTTAAAAAAGATATTGTAGAATGGCGAAACCGTTGGAATATACCAACTTTAGTTTTACTTATTGATGCAGATAATGAATTGATGATAAACTTTGAAGACGATTTAAGTGTGCAGATGTTTATTAATACTATTAAAAAACAAGAACAAATTATATTAGAAGAATTTTTGTTTGATGTGAATAATTCATTTGTTAAAGATTCTATTGGAAATTCATATACGAATGAATTTATTGCAATATTACTAAAGGATGAAAAATTTAAAAATAATTCGCCTTTTAATTACAAAAAGCTATTAAACAATGGCATTAATGTTAAACGAGATTTTAATATTGGTAGCGAATGGCTTTATTATAAATTTTACTGTGGGGTAAAAACTTGTGATAAATTTCTAACTGATATTGTCAAACCTTTGGTAGATGAATTGATTTTAAAAAAATGGATTGATAAATTTTTCTTTATACGTTATTATGATCCAGACTTACATATACGCTTGCGCTTTCATATCAATGATATTGAAAAAATAGGCATAGTAATACAAACTATTGACAAATTTGTACAATCATACATAAACCAAGGATTAATTAATAAAATTCAAATTGAAACATATAAACGTGAATTAGTTCGTTATGGTCATAATACTATAATTATAGCAGAATCTTTTTTCTATATCGATAGCATATGTGCATTACATTTACTTAATTTGATTGAAGGAGAGGAAGGAGAACAGTTTAGGTGGCAATTTGCTATAAGAAGTATGGACGAATTATTAAATAATTTTAAATATACAATAAATGACAAGTTAAAATTGTTGGAAATACTTAAAACAAATTTTGTAAATGAACATGGTAATCATAAAGAGCTAAAATTACAATTAGATAATAAATTTAGAAATACCCGAAAACAAGTAGAGAATATTTTAAATACTGATTTAGATAATGAAAGTGAAACAGTATCTATTCTGAATATTTTCAAATGGAAAAGCGATCAGATTGCTCCTTTGGCTTCTGAGATTATATATTTAAAAAATAATCGGCAATTAGAAGTAGACTTAGAAGATCTTCTTTCAAGTTATATTCATATGATGCTAAATCGCATTTTTAAATCTCGTCAACGCACATATGAAATGGTAATGTATTATTCATTATATAATTATTACAAATCAAAAATTGCAAGAGAAAAGAATAAAAACTCTCCTTTAAAAAAAATAGAAGTCTGACATTTTTAAATCAAAGTGCAATGATGGATTTAAAACAGTTCGTTTTAATACTTTTTATTGAAATCTTTTCATTGAATTTATATTCTCAGGAATTATTGTCAAATGGAGATTTTGAAAGAAAAACTGCATTTCCAAATAGCTATGGACAGTCGTATCTATTAAAGGATTGGATTGAAATGTCAACAGGAAAATGGTCCCCAGTAACTTATTTTTATGGAAATGGTGGCATAGGATATCTACCTACGATGAAACAAGGTGGTAAGCAAAGCCCTGATTCCGGCTATGGATTCATTGGGTTAGGAATTGGTGTTGATAAAGCTAATAAAATTGATTCTCAATATATGGAAACAGAACTCCTAATGCCTTTGGAGAAAGATTCTATATACAATATTGTTGCATACGTTAGTTTAGCTGATAAAATAAATCGTGCATTAAATTACATCCCAATAGCTTTTTCCGAGAATGAAATATTACGAAAAAATAAAAAGAATATTTCTATTTTATCTTATTATAAATTAAAATCAAACACAGAGTATATAACTAATACGAGGGAATGGGTAAAAGTATCCACCATTTACCAAGCCAAAGGTAATGAACATTTTTTTATTATTGGAGGTAGAGATATAGGGCTACAAACTAAAAAAATGCCCTTTAAATTATCGTTGACTTATTTTCTCACAGGAAAAATTAGTTACTATTTTATTGATAATATTTCTATTGTAAAATTACATAATTTTAAAAAAATAATTCTTGTTAGCCAACCAACTCAAGCATTTATAAAAGAAAAAATTAGAACCAAAATTATTTTAAATGATATTGCTTTTAAATTTAATTCTTCCCAGTTAAAAGATACAATAAATGCCCAGCTAGATACTTTAGCTAATATATTGATATATACGGATAGTCTAAAAGTTAACATTTTAGGCTATACAGATAATTTAGGAACAGAGGAATATAATAAAAAACTCTCCTTAATGAGGGCAAAAACAGTTTACGAATATTTGAAAAACAAACAAGTACCAAATGAGAAAATGCAATGTCAAGGATTAGGTGAAGCAAACCCTATTGATAACAATAAAACCGAAGAGAGTCGAGCTAAAAATAGAAGGGTAGAAATTACCTTCAATAAAAACTGACAACAACTAGAGAGGTCAGGATAAAACATATTTTTTAATTATAAAATGGTTTCATTGACATTAATAGGAAAATGAAAATGTGTCTAATTTCAACAATCATTTTTTTGTAAATATGTAAAATATAGTATTAACTTTATGACTTCTAATTTTTTTTTCATTTTTCTTTTCGGGGCTGGCGCACAGCCCCGAATTGTTTTTATGGCACATATTATGTGAAATTTGTATATTATTTTCAGTGATTAGAGTATAGAATCTTTCGCATCATCTACCTAAAAGGGAAATATTTTTTCGATTGAACTTTAACATCAATTTTTTACACTTCCAAATACATCCAACGTCATTCCTTTTTTATTAAACTTGTCTTGTGTCTCTTTAGTCATTTGTCTTATATCTTTTTATATTTCATTATGTCAATCATAAATGTTCCGCAATTACTTTGATTATAAATATGTCCTGAAAAGTTGAGAGTAAGCATATGAAAGGCATGAAAAATTACATTATTATTTGAAAAAATATTCTTATATTTGTTCTATGATTCTTTGAAATATTGTCGGGTGTTTACAGAGTAACAAATAGAACTCTTTCAAAAAGAACACAAAACCCTAAAACAGTAGCAATTTAGGTACAATTAGATTATAATTGTTACCCTTTTGTTACTCATCCTATTACAAAACTCCGTAACCATTTGTAATCATAGGGGATACAGGCAATTTTACCAATTTACTAATTACGAATTTATACTAATGTACTAATCTGTGCCCGCCACACATCCCCCTGCAACCCACATTGTTTGCTCCTCCTTCTGAAAAGGAAGGAGATTTTTTTACCTATTCCCTTACTGAATAAGGTCTCCTCTTAATTTTCTGAATCGTTTTCTTGCTTCTACCACATATAAACTTCCCGGATATTTTTCCAATAATTGCTGATACAATTCTTTTGCTTTATCTACCTTTTTAAATTGATTTTCATTCAGGTTCGCTAATTTAAAAAGCGCGTCATCTCCTAAAATATCTTCACCATAATTTTTTACAATCTCTTCATAAAGAGCGGCGGCTTGTGTATAATTAGCATGCTTCAATTCTACTTCCGCTTTTTTATACAATATATTATCTGCCAACGCATGTTTTGGAAAAAGTGTATTGATTGAGTCTAATGTAATTTTTGCCTGCTCATCTTTATTTTGAAATGCAAGCAGGTCGGCACGGGCGTATAGTAATAATGGCGCTTCATTTGTATCGATCGCCAATGCATCACTGATCAATAGTGACAGATCCATCGCGTCGTTCGCGATCAATTTCGCAGTAGCTCCTTTTAACACATCCAATTGCGCCTGTGCCCATTTAAAATCACCTGTGTAATAAGAAATTTTTGCAACACGGAATTTTGCTTCCTGCCCAATCACATCATGCTTAAAAGCTTTTTCCACTTGAGAATAACGTAATGACGCTTCCCACACATCACCAGTCATCAATAAAATATCGCCTAGCTCTAATTTACAGTCAGCTTGAATTGTCGCGTCTAATTGGGGTAAA
This sequence comes from Bacteroidia bacterium, assembly GCA_038258655.1. Taxonomy (GTDB): domain Bacteria; phylum Bacteroidota; class Bacteroidia; order 2-12-FULL-35-15; family 2-12-FULL-35-15; genus 2-12-FULL-35-15. The sequence goes on along the minus strand of JBBSPS010000038.1, from coordinate 13,337 downwards.
GCGATGGTTTCTTCCAATAATGCGATCGCATCATTCGGTTTATTTAAATAGAATGCGTGCAAGTGAGCGGAATTTTTCAATAGTGGTGCAGTGCTGGCGGATTTTCCTAATTCATTTATAGTAAGGTTATAATTTTTTTCAAGTTCGGTCAAATCAGCATTTGTGTAATTTCCTTTTGAAACTATTTTTTGATAGTACACATTCAGTAATTCCATTCGCGCTGTTGTATAAAAATATACAGTAGTGCCTTTCGCAATCACATACTGATATGCTTTTATAGCAGTATCATACGCTTCATTTTGCGCGAACAATTGCCCTAATCCCATCATACGATTGCCTTGTTCTTTTTTACGTTTGTCTAATGCTTTGGCCTGAACAAATGCTCCTTCCCAATCTTTTTGCTGTATCTGCATCCATATTAAAAGCTCCGAAAAGATTGTTTTATCAGGGTTTCGCTGGATACGCTTTAACAATTCTATTTTTAATAATTCATTTTGTTTTGAATCGGCATCATTTCCAAAACTTGTTTGCAAGGCATTCTGAACACTTTGAATATAACCGTCATTTGTTTCCAACACGTCTAGGTATTCATTGATCATAGCCATTCCATCACCTTTGGTATGGTATATGTCCGCTAATTCAAAACTATAGGGGTAATTATTTTGTGAAATTTTTCTACCTTTTAAATACGTGCTGATGGCATAATCATATTGTTTGATCGCTAAAAAAGCATTCGCAACAGAAAACACCTGGTCATCCTGTTTTATATATTTTACAGCTTGCTCCCAAGTATTTTTTGCCTTTTCAGTTTGTTCGGAACGGGTATATACTATTCCTAAGTCAACCATAAAATTAAGGCTCTCTGGATTTTGTTTGATCTGCTTTTTCGCGATTTTTTCCGCTTTCTTATAATCTTTTGTTTCGAGCAAACAATTCAAATAAGGGGAATAAAATTCTTGCGGTGATTTTTTATTGTATAATTTTTCATAGTAATCCAGCGCTTTATCAAATTCTTTATTCTGATAAAATTGAAGGGCCAATTGCTCATCGGTGCTTGGTTGCGCTTGCGCAATTACGTGCATGAATATTAATGCAAATAAGAGTAATATGTATTTTAATTTTTTCAAAGTTTTTCTAACATCTCATATCTATTGCTTGTATCCAATAATTTCCAGTACCACTGCTTTCGCTTCCACATCCACTCCATTACGTAAAGTTACTAAACTTCCTTGTTTTAAATGCTCACCAAATCCATGAGGTGCATAAAACACCGCATTCAATACCGCTGATTCGCCTTGTTCTATTGGCTTTTTGTAGAGTTCTATCTGACATTCTGTACAGTAATTTTTTGCACCGGCGACATACACCTGCGGACGATAAATACCCATCAACTCATACTTACTTAGATTTTCTATCAGCAATTTTACGACCAAATATTTTTTATGATAGATCATTTAATTTTTCTACAATAAGCTTTTCAATATCTCTCCAAACCTGAAAATATCTTCAAATGAATTATACAACGGTGCCGGTGCGCAACGTATCACATTTGGCTCACGCCAATCAGCAATTACACCATTCTCTTTTAATTTATTGAGCATTTCTTTTCCTTTTCCATGAGCAATAATAGAAAGCTGACAACCTCTTTGGTTTTTATCACGAGGGGTAATTATTTCTATTTTTTGTTCACGTATTTTATTTATTTCATCAATAATAAATTCTAAGTAACCTGTTAATTTTTCTGATTTTTCAACTAATGCATCCATTCCTGCTTCATCAAAAATATCAACGGATGCTCTGTGTGCTGCCAATAATAAAACCGGAACTGTACTCAATTGCCACGCTTCGGCAGTAGGCATCGGCACAAAACCTTTTTCCATTTTAAAACGAACATCTTTATTATTTCCCCACCATCCTGCAAAACGAGGAATAGTTGTGTCATTCAAATTTCGCTCATGAACAAAAATTCCGGATACGCCACCCGGGCCTGAGTTTAAATATTTATAACTGCACCAACACGCAAAATCAACATTCCAATCATGTAATTGTAATTTTATATTTCCCGCAGCATGTGCCAGGTCAAAACCCACTATTGCTCCAATCTTATGTCCGGCAGCAGTAATGTTTTTCATATCAAATACTTGGCCATTGAAATAATTTATACCACTAAATAAAATAAGTGCCAATGTATCTTTATTTTTTTCAATTGCCGCTAAAATATCTTCCTGTCGTATTAAATGTTCTCCCTCGCGCAGCGCTACTTCTATAATTGCATCATCCGGATCATATCCATGAAATTTTACTTGCGATTCCAATACATATTGATCCGAAGGAAACGCCTTTGCTTCACATAAAATTTTATACCGTTGCATTGTAGGGCGATAAAAACTGACCATCAATAAATGTAAATTAACGGTGAGTAAATTCATCACCACTACTTCCTCGGGCTTTGCACCTACAATTTTCGCGAGAGGTTCAGCAAATTGTTCGTGGTAGGATACCCATGGCTTTCTTGCATGAAAATGCCCTTCCACTCCAAACGTAGCCCAATCCTCCAACTCATTCAACACATGATCCTGTGTTGCTTTTGGTTGCAAGCCCAATGAATTACCAGTAAAATAGACTACTTCACGGCCATTCATCAGAGGAAAATAAAATTGATCCCGATATTTTTTTAAAGGATCCTCCATATCCATCTGCTTTGCAAACGCTAATGTATTTTCAAACTTTATAACTTCTTTTATTATCATAACATTCTTGGCTTTTAACAAATCTACAAAAAACGCTTTCATAAAAAACCGTGTTCCGCTTTATTTCATCAAAGGATTTAACTATTTTTGGATATATGAATTTTCAAAGATCGACTTGGCAAAAAATCGCAAAAACATTTATACTGTTTCTTGCTGTTTGCTCCTTATTTTTATCTCCTGATCTGCATGCACAAAAATTAAAACAACTTCTAGAAGATGGCGATAAAGCATTTGCCGATAATGATTTTTTTGAAGCTTCTTTATATTATAACCAAGCTATTTTACAGGACTCTTCCGATATCGACATTCAATATAAATATGCCGAAGCAAGTCGCTTGAATTTTGATCTTGATATTGCTGATCATTGGTACAGTAAGGTATTTAAAGGAGATGCACAAGGAAAATTATATCCTGAATGTATTTTTTGGCTAGCAAGTATCAAAAAAAGCAAAGGCAATTATAAGGATGCAAAAAAAATGTTTGATAAATATGCCAAGAAAAATAAAAAAAAGAAAGACAGTTATTTTGAAAAAAAAGCAGTTCAGGAAGTTGCCGCTTGTGACCTTGCACAAATCCTAACTGCAAACCCCGATAAAAGTACAATTATTATTCATCTTGATACGATGGTGAACAGTAAGCTTTCCGAATATGCCCCTGTTGAAATGGATAGCATTTTATATTTTTCATCCTTACGAGACGCAAAAGATCGCGACAAAAAAAATAAAGTGAATTACAATAAAATTTATACTTCCATCCAAAAGGATAGCGTTAAATTTTTAAAAGCAAAAGAGCTTGATTCTCTTTTTAACCGAAGGGGCATTCACAATGCTAATACTGCTTTCAACGAGAATTTTACCAAAGTATATATCACACGCTGCGAACAAAAAAACTCATTGGAATTTATTTGTGAAATTTATTCTTCTGATTTTAAAAACGGACATTGGCAATCATTACAAAAATTACCTTCAGAAATAAATTCAAAAGGATCTACTAATACACAACCTGCTATTGGTTTTTTAGGCGATCAAAAAGTATTGTTCTTTTCATCAAATCGCTCGGGCGGTGAAGGGAAAATGGATATCTGGTACAGCAAGATTATTAAAGATGGAAGCTATGAAAAGCCGGTAAATGCAGGTAAAAAAGTAAATTCCATTGAAGATGAGATTACTCCATTTTACTGTATCCCTTGCCAGGAATTATTTTTTAGTTCTTCTTGGCACAAAGGTTTAGGAGGGTTTGATATTTTTAAAAGTGAATATAAAAATAAGGAACTAGGCGAACCAAAAAATTTGGGAGTGCCTATTAACAGTCCTTACAATGATATTTATTTTACCATAAATTCTAAACGGACAGAAGCATTTTTATCATCCAACAGAAAAGGGTCTTACTTTGAAGAAAAAGAAAGTTGTTGCAATGATATTTATAAGTTCAATCTTCCGCATACCGACGAACCTCCTAAAAAGGTTGATAGTACAAAGATCTTCGTAACACAAATGAAATTATTGGTTCCGATCACATTGTATTTTCATAACGATGAACCTGATAAAAAAACATTGGCTATTACCACTCCTTTGAATTATAAAAAAACCTACCAAGATTATTCCGCAATGCGTGACTTGTACAAAAAAGAGTATTCAAAAGGTGCGAAAGAAAAAGATCTGGAAAGAGCAATCGGGGATATTGATAATTTATTTGATGACTCTGTAGATCAGGGAATGCGCGACCTTGATAAGTTCGCGGAACTGCTTGTAAAAGTTTTAAAGGACAGTGAAAAAGTAACTATCACTATGAAAGGGTATTGCAGTCCGCTTGCATCAACGGATTACAATGTTAATCTTGCAAAACGAAGAATTTCCAGTCTTAGAAATTATTTTGCACAATATCAAAATGGAATATTTTTAAAATACATAGATAACCAAAATCCAAATGAAGGCAGCATCACTTATCATGATGAAGATATTGGTGAGTTAAAAGCACGACCGAATGTGAGTGATGATTATTATGATGTGAAGAATTCTATTTATAATCCGGCAGCAGCATTGGAACGAAAAATTCAGATTGTTGCTATTTCTACATTTTCAAAAGGCTCCAACTAAGAAATAAAAATAATAATAGCCTAAAATTAAACCTTAACTTTATAGCACATGTATATTAGTCAAACTCTTTATAAATTTAAAATTTAAAGTAAAATGAAAATTGGAATACTCGGAACAGGTGTTGTAGGAAACACTATTGGTTCAAAATTAGTGCAACTCGGACATGAAGTAAAAATGGGATCGCGAACTGCGACTAATGAAAAAGCCGCAGCATTTGTGAAAACAAACGAAGCAAAAGCATCTCAAGGTACTTTTGCTGATGCTGCTAAATTCGGAGAACTGATTTTTAATTGTACCCAAGGTGCTATTACATTGGACGTAATAAAAATTGCAGAAGATCATCTTAACGGAAAAATATTGGTCGATATTTCTAACCCGCTTGATTTTTCAAAAGGCATGCCTCCTATTTTAATTCCTTCTTTATCAAATACTACTTCACTTGGTGAGGAAATTCAAAAAGCTTTTCCAGCTATTAAAGTGGTCAAAACACTCAATACCATGAACTGCTCGATCATGGTAAATGCGGCAGTTGTAGCTGGTAATCATGATGTGTTCATCAGCGGCAATGATGCCGACGCAAAAAATAAAGTGAAAGAGCTTTTAAATTCATTCGGATGGGGATCACCTATTGACCTAGGTGACATCAGCACTGCAAGAGGAACGGAGCAATTACTACCAATATGGTTACGGTTATATGGAGTATTTAAAACGGCAAACTTTAATTTTAAGATTGTGAAGTAAATAATACGTGATTGCACTTTGTGAGTGTTAAACTAACGATCCGATTAAAGTAACCAAAAAAGCAATAATTTATTCAGCACTTTTCTTCAACTTTATTTCATAAGCTGTCATTTCAGCATCGAAATCTTTAAATTCTTGTGAGGTATCGTCAACTATTTTGTTTTCAATTTTTATCCAAGAAATAAGATGTTGATCGTGTAAATAAAATTTTTGAGTGTCTATTATTTTGTCCGTTGTAATATCTGTCCAAATTTGTTCCGAATAAATCAACTGACCGTTTGAAAAATACCACTCTACTTTCTTGTCGATATATTTTCCGGAATCTCTCATGTCTTTATTTTCTATGGATATTAGCTTCAATTCTTTACCTTGTTTGTAAATTTGTCTGTAACTAGAAGTATCATTAATTTTTTCGATCTTTTGAAAGCTATCAAGATTATATTTAGTCTCTTGTATTGTTTTCTCAATATTAGCAATTAGTAGCGAATTTTGCTTTTTCCTAGCTTGCGAATAAACTTCTTGAGTCAAAACAAAGTTTATTACGAGTATCATAAAATATGTTTTCATATTGTATTTATCTAAAATTATAAATTTAGAGGCGCTATTTCTTAGAGTTACTATCTCTCAAAGTCAAGATTAGCTGGCTCCTTATGCGGCATCAAACTTTCTTTTCCCTCTCCTGTTGTCGGCACAGAATTATCAACGATCTCAAAATTTAAATTATCAAACCAAATTTGTCCTGTTCCGACTAGTAAAGCCCCATATGCAAGATTTGAAGAATTAAGTGGAACATCTAAAACGATTTCATACTTTGTCCAATCGGAAGTTCCTTTTATTGACCTGTCTTTTTTACCATCATGCATATTATCAAATTCAAGTGTTTGATGGGAAGAACCTTCTTTGTCAATTCTAAACCAAAAGCCTGCCCATTCCAAAACATCTTTTGTTTTCAAAAATCCTGTCATACGAACTCTTTTCCCAAGGTATTTATCCGGTAAAGAATTTTGAAATAATGTTCCAAAATCGCTGATCTTTTTTTTAATTGACTTAATAGTTGCAGCATTTTTGCCGTCTTGTCCAGCACCTATATCAATACCCATTTCATATTCCTTCATGTCACTACCACCAGTTGTCCAACCTGTAGGTAAATCAAAGGAAAACAATGTTACTGTTGTTACAACCAGTAAAACACTTTTTAGAATTTTTGTTGTCATGTTAGTTTAGTTTTTGTCCGTATTTGATTATTTTAAATCTATAACGTCAATACATAAATAAGATACAACGATTTTTTTCTAGTTGAGGATAATTGAAAACATAACCGGAAATCACTGCATCAACGTAACTTTTCCAATATATTGGTGATTTTTGTTCTGCACATCATCATCGAAAACAATTTTATAAACATATACATCCTGCTCGCATAATCGGCCTTTATAAAAACCATTCCAACCATCTTCCGGATTTGATGTTTCAAATATTTGTTCACCCCAGCGATTGAATATTAAAAATTTATAATTGTGTACACCTATTAATTTCGGCTTGAATACATCATTTAATCCATCCAAATTTTGGGGAGTAAATGCATTAGGGATCCAAAATCTAAATTCAAGGCGAATAATAATTTCAGAATACGCAGTGTCAGGGCAACCTGCAGCGTTTAAAACTACTTGCATAATTTTATACGTTCCAGGTTTTAAATAACTGTGCGTTAAATTACAATCGTTATTACTGCTTCCATCCCCCCAATATACATCGCAGCTAACAGCAAATTTACTTTTATCCGACATGGTAATATCAGGATAAAAAATAGATGTATCCGTAGGACTAAGTCCAAAACCTGCTATTGGCGTACTAAATACACTTAATTGACCGGGCAATGAAGTGGTATCTTTACAACCATGTTGTGTTGTAACTATCAAACTGATTATATATGCCCCAACGGAAGGGTACGTCGTTATCGGGTTTTGCACTGTTGATGAGTTTCCATTTCCCAGATTCCATAAATAAGTTAATGGTGTATCGCCTTTTGAACTATCTGAAAATTGTACAGGATTTAGAACACAGCTTTTGGGGGTGAATAGTCCGAAAAGCGCATTAGGTTTGGGATATACACGAACGGAATCAGTATAACTTTTAGTACAGCCATTTTCAATTATCGTAAATTTTACAGCAAACATTCCCGGCGAATCAAATACAATATTTTTTGGATTTTTTTTAGTGCTTGTTGATGGCATTGCATGTGACCCAAAATCCCAGCTAAATTTACCGTTACCCAAATAAGCGCCTGATCCGCTGAAATCATAACTATTGCCTTCAACACATTGTCCGGCAGGCGAAATAAAATGCGGAGCAAGCAAAGGGTAAATGCGGAATGTGCTTGTATTGGTATCTGCGCATATCATTCCGGGATTGATGATGAGCGTTACTGTATATGTTCCGGAATCGGCATATACCCATGTAGGCGAAGCGATATTGGATGTATCCAAAATGGTGGTCGGGTCACCAAAATTCCAATGATAACTAAACGCGTTCAAACTATTATTTGTAAAATTTACTTGGTAACCGGAACAAAAAACTGTTTGCACAGGCAAGGATGCCACAGGTAATCCGGGACAGTTCACTACATTAAACTGAAAATCCCTTTTATTCACATCCAATAAAACGCCTTTACGATATTCGCTAACGCATACGCCAACAACCCACTGGCCAACCATATCAGGTGTACCGGTCATTAAACCTGTTATAGGGTTAACAGTCATTGCAGGAAATGAACTCATCTGATAACTTGTATTATAAGGTAAACGCCAAGACACAAAAGAATATGGTGGAGCTGAACCTATTTCAGGGCAAGTAGTAGTGCATCCATTGGAACAAAAGCCTGCCGCAGGACCTAACCGACAGCAACAATTATCCAAACCAATGTATGGATCACAAAAATCATAATATAATGAATCACCATCCGGATCAGATGCAGAATGGTCAAATACTAAAGGAACACCTGCACATATAAAAATGGGAGGGAAATGATTGTAACGAGGGCTACTATTGCAAATTGTCAAACTTGGACCAGGTATGTGAGCCATATAAGTAGAGCCTGTTATCCCGGGATTGTTTATGTTCAGTATTGTATTATTGCGACAACAGCGCTGATAGGATAAGTAATAACCACCTGCTTTTGGAGGCAGATTAACCATTTCTGTATACACACCTTCTTCTACACACACATCCGTAGGAGGAATAAGACAGCGGTTATTTATTGTAGGAGGCACAATCTTAGACCCCGGTAATGGCATAGCCAAGCTATCAATAAAAGTACCTGTGCTGTCAAAAATAAAAACATAGGCAGGGTCATCCAAGGGAGGAATACCATTATAGCAATCACGGTAAACTTTTAATGTTATGCGGTAGTTATTACTCCCCATGCAATCATAATAGATCTCACCACCCACAATATGTGTAGCGAAACTTTTTAACCATAAAAAAGTTAAAAATAATAGAATGATGTAGTTTTTAAACCTCATCTTTATTTACCGGAATGAACTAGCAAATATATAAAAAACACACGATTAAAGCTAAGACGTGGTTATAGTCCAAATAGTTGCAATTCAGCGTTCCGGAATATTGATTTTAAAAAGTAAAGAGGATGTGGTGCTCAATTAAAAAACAAACGAAAAATCTTTGATTTCAGGATTCTTATTTGTTTTTTTAAACATGTAAATATACATTTACGGGCTCAAATAAAAAAACATGACAACCATTTCGAAAAAAGCAACGATAAACAACAATGAAAATGTTGTCATCGTTTGTAACAAAAATAATAATTTCAACAACTACGATCTAAGCAAAGATGAAATTGCTTTTATTAAAAATGAGATCAATAAAAATGAGAAGAAATTTATTTCTATAAATAAATATAACCGTTGGATCTTTATCCAATTAATTGACATTAAAAAAGAAAAGTATCTTACGATGGAAGCGCTTAGAAAGGCTGCCAACATACTACATTTGTGCATCATTGAAAATAAAATAGAAAACATAACAATCATAGATGCCGATAATAAATCGGCTGAAATATTAGCATTTACAGAAGGCTTAGCATTAAGTAATTATCAGTTCCTGAAATACCGAAAAGATAAAAAGAAAGAAGAGCATTCATTAAAAAATATTGCTGTCGTTTCTAAAAGCACCCAGTCGCAATTGGATGAATTAAAAATAGTTATAGAAGCCACTTGTATTTCTCGCACACTGGTAAATGAACCCGTTAACTTTTTAACAGCCACACAACTTGCAAAAGAGTTTCAAAAATTGGGTAAAGAAGCGGGGTTCAGTGTCACAGTATTTGATAAAGCAAAAATCGTTTCCTTAAAAATGGGTGGTCTTTTAGCCGTAAATCTTGGTAGCATTGAGCCTCCTACATTCAGCATTATGGAGTATAAACCAAAAAATGCGAAAAATAAACAACCTATCGTCTTAGTTGGAAAAGGAGTGGTGTATGATACCGGCGGAGTAAGTTTAAAACCTACCGCTAACAGTATGGACATGATGAAATGTGATATGGCAGGTTCAGCGGCAGTTGCTGGGACAATGTATGCCATCGCGAAAGCCAAACTACCTGTTTATGTGATCGGTTTGGTGCCGGCAACGGATAACCGCCCGGGAGAAAACGCTTATGTACCAGGAGATGTACTTACAATGTACAATGGATTAACAGTTGAAATGTTAAATTCGGATGCCGAAGGCAGGATAATCCTTGGGGATGCGTTGGCTTATGCCCAACAATATAAACCAAAATTGGTAATTGACGTGGCAACATTAACCGGTTCCGCTATTGCCGCTATTGGTACATCAGGCATTGTAGCAATGGGAACAGTTGATGAAAAGACAAAAAATAAATTAAAACAAAGTGGCAACAATGTGTATGAACGATTAGCTGAAATGCCTTTTTGGGATGATTATGATGACTTGATAAAATCGGATATTGCTGATATGAAAAACTTAGGGGGGCCTTATGCCGGAAGTATTACCGCAGGCAAGTTTTTAGCGCGTTACATTGATTATCCTTGGATGCACTTTGATATTGCAGGTCCCGCATTCCTCACTACTAAAGATGGTTACCGTGGGAAAGGCGGTACCGGCGTTGGTGTGCGTTTGTTATTTGATTATTTGAAAAATAATTCATAACGATTGATTGTATTTTAAAAATAATATACTTACATTTCAGTAACCATTAATTCTAAAATTAAACCCCAAATTAAATGAGAGCTGCCAAATTTTCTTTTCTCATTTTTCTTACTGTTATTCTTGCGGGATTTTATACCCCTCAAAAAAAAGTGTCCTTGCTGATTGCTGAATATGACGATAACGTGGCAAAAAATCATTTGCAACATTTAGTAAATTATGTTTTTATAGATGGAGCACTGATTTCAAAAGAAACATTGCTTTCTATTCCAACACAAAAAGAAGGAGTAAAGGGCGATTATGTTCGATTTGATATCGGTAAAAATAAAATTTATCGCAACCGCTATATTGTAACAGGAATAGGAAATGTAATTGATATCCAAACAAAAAAAGTACTAGTTTCTGAGCAAAGCACTTTTATCGCTTTCAGCGGCGATAGCATTATTTTTCATACCAATGATATTTTTAAAGACAAGTATTTTTCTATCCTCAATTTAAAAACAGAGAACTACCAAAAAGTAGAAAATCCTAATTACAATCCTGTACCTCGGCCTGATGTGGAGGTAGACGAAACAACAAAACCATTTAGCATCTCAGCATATTATATAACAGGGAAAAAAAATATATTGGTAAAAGATGCCGGATACGGAGAAGCGCAGCCACTTGTTGGCGATGATGTAAAACGTAAATTTCCTATTTTTTGGCTAGACAATACCTCTTTTTTATATGTCAACTTTCCTGAAACCCAACAAACAGGCACCATTTATAAAGTATCTCTGAATAAAATAACTGAGAAAATAGCTGATATAAATGCCATTCCTGCCACCGCGGAAAACACCTTTTTTGAATCTTCAAATGAAGGAAACATTATTTATTCCTGTGGTAAAGGGCGTTTTATTGTTGATGTAAAAAAACAAAAAGCGGATAAAATTTTATATGAGTCGGTGGGGAATAATTTTTCTGTAGAAGCTGAAGAAAACCCTAAATACGGACGTACCATTAAATTTGAAGATAAAGAAGTGGGCAAAAAATGGTGTCGCGTGGATAATGCAAAAACTATAGATGGGTATGCGGCTTTTCAAAATGATATCGTTATTGGCACGGAACATTTTCCTAAAGGTGTTACGGTATGGAATACGTACACTCAAAATTGGACTTCCATAAATGTTTCTTCGCTTGCTGATATTATTGGTTGGGTGCAGGAATAAGTACAAAGTTTGAAAGTCCATAGGTGAAAGTTATTGTAACTTTGGACTTTAAATTTTTTATTATTTAAATTTTTTATTATTTATGTCAGAAGAAAAAATTATTGTTGGAATATCTCAAGGTGATATTAATGGAATAGGATTAGAAGTCATCATCAAAACATTCCTTGATCCACAAATGCTTGAAATATGCACGCCTGTTATTTTTGGATCCAACAAAACAGCTTCCTTCCATCGTAAAGCACTGAACATTGAAGATTTTAGCTTCAACCAAATACGTGATATTTCGGAAATAAATCACAAACGTGCCAACATTATTAATGTATATGATGAAGATGTAAACATTGAATTAGGGAAACAAACCGATACAGGCGGAACATATGCTTTAAAATCATTAGAAGCCGCTGCTTATGCACTGGCTCAAGGCAAAGTAAATGTATTGGTAACCGCTCCTATTAATAAAGAAAATATTCAATCGCCCGATTTTAAATTTCCCGGCCATACAGAATATCTCGATGAAAAATTTGGCGATGGCAATAGCCTTATGTTTTTAATAAGCGACACTTTACGTGTAGCAGTTGTAACCGGCCATATACCTGTTACACAAGTGGCCCAGGCATTGACTGTAGAAAAGATCGGAAAAAAAATACAGGTTCTTTATAAATCATTGATCCAGGATTTTGAAGTCCGTAAAGCTAAGATCGCGGTGTTGGGCTTAAATCCACACGCTGGTGATAATGGCGTGATCGGAAATGAAGAACAGAATATTATTATTCCAGCCATCAATAAAGCAAAAGAAGAAGGTTTGTTGGTCTATGGGCCTTACCCAGCCGATGGCTTTTTTGGGAATGGAACGTATAAAAATTTCGATGCCGTACTCGCTATGTACCACGACCAAGGCTTGATCCCATTCAAAACCATCTCATTTAATTCAGGGGTTAATTTTACAGCGGGGTTACCAATTGTGCGCACCTCTCCCGACCATGGAACAGCTTATGATATTGCTGGTAAAAATATCGCTTCGGAGGAATCATTCCGCAGAGCGGTATACACTGCTATTGACATTTATAAAAGACGGAAACAATACACTGAACTATCTGTTAATCCTTTAAAACATAGCCCATTAAAAAGAGAGCGATAAAAATTATTCAGCTTAAAAAGCTATTTTATAGATCAAAATCGGGTAAAAATTCACTTTTTTACACGATTTTTTTGTTTTTTTACGCTAAAATTGTAAACTACTATACACTTTTTGTTAGATTGTATTTATGATAACCTTCGGAATGCACTAACATATTACATTTAAGCTGATTTTCAATATACTCAATCAAGTTAGTAATTTCAATAAAAAGGTTTTGGATAATAGC
>JBBSPS010000037.1:0-23868 GCA_038258655.1 Bacteroidia bacterium | reverse complement strand
AAATTACTAAAATAATGATTGTGAAATACTATTCTAGGGAGATGGGCTTCGTTCTCTTATGAAGACGGAACGCAATATGGTTGTAAAAAATTAAAAGCGAATACCAATCACCAAAATATCATCTATTTGTTCTGTATCATTTTTCCATTGGTTAATAATGGAATTCAATTTTTTTCCTTGCTCTTGCATGGTTGATGGTTGTAATTCTGTTAAGGTTTCTTTTAAACGTTTGCTCGAATATTTTTTACCTTTTTCACCACCAAACTGATCAACATAGCCATCGGTAAATAAATAGAACGTATCGCCTTTTTGTAATTCAAAATTATGATTGACAAAATGATAATCATCCTGCATTTCAAGCCCGCCAATGGATTGTTTGTCGGCTTTAATTTCAACAAACTCATTTTTTATAAAGCCAAATAACGGACGTTTCGCGCCAGCATATTCCAATGTATTATTTTTTAAATCAATGACAGCTAAAGCCAGATCCATTCCGTCTTTAGATTCATAGCTATCTCTGTCTTGCTTTAATGCTTTGCGAATTCCGCGGTGTAATTTTTTTAAAATTTCAGCAGCGTCATGAAACCCTTTTTTATTTACAATTTCATTTAACAACGAACTTCCGATCATACTCATAAACGCACCAGGAACCCCATGCCCTGTACAATCTACAGCGGCAATGTAAATAATATTTTCTTTTTTATTGAACCAGTAAAAATCTCCGCTCACTACATCACGAGGTTTAAATAAAACGAATGATTGTGGCAGCGCTTTTTTAATTTCTTCATCTAAAGGCAATATAGCATCCTGAATTTTTTTTGCATAATTGATGCTGTCCTTAATGTCTTGAAAAGCAAGAGAAAGCTTGTCGTTAGTACCTTTTAATTCTACGGTTCGTTCGGTTACTTTTTCTTCCAATATCTTTTTTTCTTTCGCTAATTGGGCTGTACGAAAATTAATAAATCCAAAAACAAGCACAACAATTAGTACGACAGACAATGTATAAAACCACCATGTTTGCCACCAAGGAGGGTTGATTCTAAATGTAAACGCAACTATATCAGTGCTCCAAACAGCATTGCTGTTTATGGCTTTCACCTTAAACGTATATGATTTGCCGGGAGTAATATTTGAAAATGCAGCTTCAGAGTTGGGGGAAAGTGGCGACCAATTATCATCCTGGCCTTCGAGTATAAATGTATATTTTACATTATCGGTAGTTAATGCCTGAAAATCGAATGTGAGATTATTATTTTTATATAATAATTCTAAATTAAAGGGTAATCCCGTTTTTGAATCAACCGAATCAGCGAATTTTTTCCAATCTACATTTTGATATGCTAAACGAATTCCTGTTAATTGTAGTTTAGGTGATGTAAGGTTCGGGAAATCATATTTACGGTCATACCTGCTTAAGCCATTAATAGTACCGAACCAAATCATTTCTTTTTTATCGAGTAATATGGCATTTTGGTTTATTTCTTCGCCTTTGTATCCTTCCTTTTCACCATAGTAGCGAATATTTTCAATATCAAAATTGGGTTTTAACTTTAGTTTGTTTATCCCTTTATTAGTGCCAATCCATAATGCATTATCAATATTGTCCCATAACAATGCAAGTATGTAATTTGAACATAATCCACTTGAGGTAGATGAAAGAGTTTTAAATTTATTTCCATCAAAACAACTAATACCTCCATCGCCAGTACCAAAATATAAATTCCCTTTTGCATCTTCTGCTATTGACCAGACTGACTTATCTGCCAAACCATTTTTTTCATTAAATAGTTGAAATTTTGTGCCATCATATTTTACGATCCCTTCATCCTTTGTCCCAATCCAAATATTCGATTTAGTATCTTCATAAATGGTTAAAATATTATCAGAAATAAATCCGTTCTTTTTATTGAACAAAGTTGTGTCAGTGTCTGTAATTCTTATTACACCTGAGCTGTATGTAGATATCCAGATCGCTTTATTTTTATCTTCAATGATTTTAGTAGCTGCTTGTGCAATTTTTTTATTAATCGTTTTGAATAATCCATACCCTTCTTGTTTCTGTTTTAAAACAAAAACACCTTCATCCCCTCCAATCCATAAATTGTCATGGTTATCTTCAAATAATGAAAAAACGCTGCCTTCAGTTACAACAGGAATATTTGTTATTTTAGAAAATATATTAGTAGTAGGATTATAAGTATTAATTCCGGAACCCGTTGTTCCTACAATAAAATTTCCATTATGTAGTTGATAAATGGCACTAATATTTTTACTTGTTAACCCATCTTTATAATTATAATTTATAAATGATTCATTGTTGAACAAATTTAATCCCCCACCTTGTGTTCCTATCCAAACATTTCCTTCATAATCATGGTTTATGGATAAAGCGCCATTAGCTGAAAGCCCTTGTTTTTCGCCAAAAAGATGAAATATATTATTTTCAAATTTCAAAACGCCATGATCAGTGGCAAACCAAATATTTCCTTTATTATCTTCTGTGATACTTCCTATAAAATCATTTTTAAACTCCACCGGTAATACAACAGATTCAAATGTATTGCCATTGTATTTTACAATGCCACTACCTGCGGAGCCAAACCATATATTTCCTTTCGAGTCTGACAAAGAAGAAAAAAATATTTTATTATTAAGAATACCCTCTTTATCATAACTTTTTACTCTATTGCCATCATACTTTGCTAAACCATTTGCTAAGCCAAACCAATAATTTCCTTGTTTATCCTGTGTAATATTAAATACATTGTTAGAAGATAGTCCATCTTTTGTAGTGATTGACTTAAAGGTTTTACCATTAAATATATTCACTCCTCCACCCTTAACGGCGAACCAAATATTGTTTTTTGCATCCACATATATCCAATAGACAACACCTCTCGACAAGCCTTCTTTGTCAGTATAATTATAAAAATTCGCACCATCAAATTTTGAAACACCTTCAGAAGTAGCTATCCAGATATTTCCACTTTTATCTTCTGTAATATATGTTACGTCATTAGATATTAACCCATCCGCTTTTGTATAATTAGTGAAGGTTTTTCCATTAAACCTGCTCGCACCGCCACCTTGTGTCGCCAACCACAAATACCCTTTACTATCCTGAAAGACATTGTTTACAATGGAGCTTGCCAAGCCGTTTTTTGCGGTGTAGTTTTTGAAATTATATTGTTGCGCAACAGAAAAATTTATCTGTAGCAAAAGGAAAGAAAAAAATATAAGTACTTGCTTGATCAATTTCATATTAAAAAAATGTCCCGCTGTTAACGGGACAAAATTAAAACATTAATTATGTATCCGGTTCTATCCGCGAACAAAATTACATTGCTGATTACAAGCAAAAATGCAAGCGCGATAAATTGAAGAGTAATTTTTTTCATGAATAGGGGGTTTAAATTTACAATACTAAATATAACTATTTTTCAAATAAACTCTGCGAGATATTTACCCCAATAAATCCAGGATCGTTTCCCCTTTTTGAAGCCAATATGTTTGGATACCGACTCTTTTAGCACCTTCTATGTGTTGGATGGAGTCATCAATAAAAAGGGTTTCCCGGAGGTTGAGGTTGTTTTCAGCAAAAACTAATTCAAATATTTCAGCATCGGGTTTGCGCATTCCTACTTTATAGGATAAATATAATTTCTCGAAATAGCCCGACAGCTCGGTTATTCCATACGCTTTTTTCAAATAGGCGTTTACCGAATCGATATGAATTTCGTTGGTATTGCTTAGTAAAAAAGTGCGATGTGTTTTTTTCAGCGATACCAATAATTTTAATCGCTCTGCCGGAAGGTCAAGCAACATAGCATTCCAGGCGCGATCAATAGCCGCGTCTTCCAAATTTTTATTGCAGTAGTTTCTTATTTCATTCCTGAAATCAGCGGATAAAATTTGCCCTTTTTCGAAAAGGTCAAACAATTTATTTTGATGAGCCTGCGAATAGAGCTCATCAAAATTGCTTACTCCCAAATTGGAAAATGCTTTAACAGCTAATTGATAGTCAATATTTAGGATAACACCACCTAAGTCGAAAATGATGTTTTTATAGTTGTTTGCGTTGATGGACATAATTAAAACTTACGAATCCTTTTGTTAATTGCTTACAAATATATAATTTCGCAATCCTTAATTAATAAATTTGTAATTTAATTACATATATACTAATTATTGCGCCCATAGCTCATTCGGTTAGAGCAACAGACTCATAATCTGTGGGTGCTTGGTTCGATTCCAAGTGGGCGCACAAAAAAACCGTAAATGCCTAAATATGAAGGCGTTTACGGTTTAATATTTAGTGTCCCTTCCTAAATAAGTTGACACTTTTTGGTTATTGGTTTATTTTACCTGAGCACCTGAACAAACCCTGTGTACGTTGGTTTATCGTCAAGATTAATGAGGTAATAATACACACCATCAGGCACATCTTGTCCGCTGTTATTCATTTTTCCATTCCAGGAAATTTTCCTGTCTTCGGTAGTAAACACCTGCTGCCCCCAACGATTATAGATTCGAAGAAGGTATGTATTTTTCTTGCATAAACCGCTTATATCATATAAGTCATTTATTAAATCACCATTAGGCGTAAACACATTGGGAATTAAAAACTTATCATTTGTACAAGGAGGAAAAATAATTGTAATGGAATCATTACCCACGCATCCCCCCGGATCCGTAACGGTGAAATAATAAGTAATTGTTGCTCCACTGCCATCACCAGTAACATTAGTGGTTTTGCAATCAGTACAGCTTAAATTAGTGGGAGGTGTCCATAAATAAGTAGACGTACCCGAAGTCCCAAGTACAGTTGGGTTTATTGTAACCGTTTCATCTTCCTCAACAGTTATAATTTTAGGATTAATAGTCACTGTTATAGGTGAGGTAATTGTTATGGTTCCAGGTGTGGGAGCAAATGATTTACAAAAACTTCCATCACTAAGCGTATCACCTAAAATTAATTTTGGGATAATTGGCACCGAACTGGGATCCTTATAAGTATATGTTACGGTTTTACTGCTCGTAGTTATTCCATGACCGTCACCAAAATCCCATTGATAAATATCCGCGTTATTACTAGTGGCTGTAAATGTGACAGTAAGTGGCCTGCATCCGTTATTGGGAGTAAAGGAAAACGTACCTACGGGACCCGGTACCGTTACATAATTATTTTTTGTGATAGTAGTCGAACATCCTGCACTATTAGTTATAGTAAGTGTAACAGTGTATGTTCCCGGAACAGTGTATGTTTTAAAAGGATTTTGTGAAGTAGCGGCACCACCACCATCACCAAAGTCCCAGGAATAGATGAACGGACTTCCCGAACCTGTTGACTTGTCGTGAAATTGAATGCTTGAATTACCACAGGATTGTGATATCATTGTAGTATCGAAAATAGGAACTGGATGTTCAATTAGTACCTGATGTTTGATGGAATCGGTACAACCATTTTTATCTTTCACTACCAATGTTATCGTATACGTATTTTGAGCAAGGTACCCATGCGTAATGCTTACACCCGCTCCGGTAGTACCATCGCCAAAGTTCCAGGAATAGGTTGCAGGAGCAACGGCATTTGTTGTTGTAGCATTAAAAGTAAGTGGTACATTTTTACATCCAAATGGAGCCACTACAAATTTAGGGATGGGAAACGTAGGGATGATATAATTTGTTTTAGTTATTGTTTTTGAACAGCCGTTTTTGTCCTTCACCGTCATTGTTACTGAATATGCTCCCGCTAACATATAGGTATGATTAATTGTAGGAGTAGTAACAGTTTGTGGCGCTGATCCATCCCCGAAATCCCATATCCATTGCACCAGTGTGGAATCCGAAACGGATTTATCTGTAAAAATTATTGGTAAAGGGGCGCAGCCCGTGGTAGTATCGGCTTTAAAATCAGGAGTGGGGCCTTGCGCTTTTACTACATCAGTTTTAGTATTTGTACAGCCATTTATATCCCTGATGGTAAGTTGCACCGTGTAAGTTCCGGGTAAAGCATATGTATGTATAGGGGGGGTGGATGCTAATGAATTTGGGCTTCCATCACCAAAAATCCATGTAAAGCCCACACCATCTTGCGAAGTATTACTAAAAGTAACAGGGAATGGGTAGCAGCCTGTTAGTGTAGCTGTGTAATTTGCGATAGGTTCCGCAATGATAAATGTTTTTGTCATAAAAAAAGAACAACCTGTTTTTTTATTGTAAGCAGTAAGTGTTACTGTTTTAGACCCACGCGCTGTATAAATATGTGTTGGAGCTAGGACGTTACTTAACTTGGGTGTTCCGTCACCAAAATCCCATACAATAGAATCCGCGCCAATAGAGGCATCAGTAAACTTTACCGAATAGGGATTAATACAATTAAGTTGAAACGTGAATATGGGTTTTGGCGGAAGTATTCTTACAATATCTTTTTGGATTAGTGTATCAGTACATCCTCTGTCAGATACAATAAGCGTTACAGTATATTTACCGGTGTCATTATAAAAATGGGTAACCGGATCAATTCCTGGAAGGGGCTTTACAGGGAGCGTTCCTCCGTCTCCAAATTGCCAGAAAGCGGAATCCGGTGGAGGTGTACCAGTTGAAAGGTTATGAAATTGCGCAAGAACCCCATAACAAACAGTAGAATCAACAATTGTAAATTTAGCAACAGGTTTAACACCTGCTTTTATATAACTGATTTTTGTGATACTGTCCTTACAGCCCTGTGCAGTAGTTATGACCAGCTTAACAGTATATGTTCCGGCAGTATAGGTACTGCTTGTAGTTGGCGATGCAGTATTACCGCTGGTACCATTTCCAAAAGTCCATTTATAATTTGTAATAGGATCAATAGAAGTGCTGGTGCTTGTAAAATTTACCAATAGTGGTGCGCATCCTTGAAGCGGTGTAGCAGTGAAGTTTGCTATTGGAGGAGCAATTATAATATAATTTGTTTTAACGAGTGTAGTTACACACCCCTTTGCGCTGGTTACTGTAAGTGTTACAGAGTATGTTCCTGAAGCGTTGTAGGTATGCGAAGGATTTTGAGAGGAGGATGTTGGAGTTCCATCACCAAAATTCCAAACCCAACTGGCGCCATTTGTGGATTGATCCGTAAAAATAACAGTAAAAGGAGCTTTACAACTTTGCGTGTTGTTGGCGGTAAAAGCCACAACAGGAGAAGGAAATATAGTGATGTAAGCTGACTGCACTTTACTATCGCTACACCCATTTGCCGTTGCATTAAGGGAAACAGTATATGTTCCGGGTGCTGTATAGGTATGAGTAGGATTCAAAAGCGTTGAAGTAGGTGTTCCATCCCCAAAATTCCATGTGCTGGAAGTAGAAAGCGGGACTGATGTATCGGTAAATGTTACAGCAGTTCCTACACATCCTGAAATAACATTAGAAGAAAAATTGGCTGCAATTTTTTGCACGACCACATAATTTATTTTCACAATAGAATCCTTACATCCGCCTTGTGTAACCACTAATTTAACAGTATATGAGCCAACCGCAGCATACGTATGGGAAGGGCTGGTAGCAGTTGATTTAGCAGTTCCATCACCAAAAGTCCAGGAATAGATTAATCCCGTTCCGGTGGAAGTATTGGTAAAATTAACAATAAGTGGAGCGGTACAGGATGATAATGGTGTTCCTGTAAAAGATGCTTTAGGGGAGGCAATTATCGTTACATTTTTTGGAATACTATTGGTACAACCATGAATATCCGTTATGATTAAACTAACAACAAAAGTTCCTGGGCCTGAATAAATATGAGTAGTTGTTTTTCCGCTTCCACTTGGGGTGCCATCACCAAAATCCCATTTCCAAGAACTCAACGTCCCACTTCCGGGAATAGAGGTATCTGTAAATGTAACTGTTTGACCTACACAGGAAGGTAAAGCGCTGGTGGTGAAATTAGCTACCGGATTGGCATAAACAACTATTGTACTTGTTTTTGTGCTATTTGAACTGCCTTTTGCAACTAAAGTAACAGTATACGTTCCTGCAGTTAAATAAGCAGCACTTGTATTTTGAGAAGAGGAGGTATTTCCGTTTCCAAAAGTCCATGACCATGATGTGGGAGAACCGGTAGACAGATCTTTAAAAGTTACGGTAAGTGGTGCACAACCCGCTATAGGAGTGGATGAAAAATTTGCAACCACCTGTGCATTTACTTGATTTGACGATAATTGTATAAATAAAAAACATATTACAAATATGGAAAGTATGTTTATTTTCATAGGTAGGTTATATTGATGTTTTTCAAAACTAAATAAAAAAACCATATAATAAGCCTAATTGCTCGAAAATAATTACATTCAATAAGAGAGTTTTCACCAATTTTCATATTTTTATTTAACTTCGTTCCTCTTAATTTTTTAATAGGATAAGAGATTTAACCTACCCTTTTTCTCCTTTTGTGATGGGAAAAAGAACACAAAGAACATTTAAATCAATGAACGAATTAACAAAACTCTCAGCAATATCTCCTGTTGACGGACGATACCGCCACACTACTGAAAAGCTTGCGTTGTATTTTTCGGAAGCAGCATTGATCAAATATCGTGTGTTGGTGGAAATAGAATATTTTATCGCTTTGTGCGACCTTCCTTTGCCACAATTAAAGAATTTTGATAAAACCTTGTACCCTTCATTGCGTAAGATTTACAAAAGTTTTACCGAAGCAGATGCCCAGCAAATAAAAGACATTGAAAAGATCACCAATCACGACGTAAAAGCCGTGGAATATTTTATCAAAGAAAAATTTGATGAATTAAAATTAACGGAACAAAAAGAATTTATCCATTTCGGTTTAACCTCTCAGGATATTAATAATACAGCTATTCCGTATTCCATTAAAGAAGCGATGAATGAATGTTTGTTGCCTGTTTTGGATGAGGTGGTCGCGAAACTTTCAACGTATTCAAGGGAATGGTCAGCTATTTCGATGCTTGCCCGCACCCATGGACAACCGGCATCACCCACACGTTTGGGTAAAGAGATACATGTGTTTGTGGTGCGGTTGCAAAATCAGATCATGCAATTAAAAGCGGTGCCATACAGCGCTAAATTTGGCGGCGCTACAGGCAACTTAAATGCACATCATGTTGCGTATCCGAAAATTGACTGGCTAAGTTTCGCGAATAATTTTGTAAATAAGTCATTGACATTGGACCGTTCGCATCCTACTACACAAATTGAGCACTATGATAATTTCGCCGCTTTTTGTGATGCGTTAAAACGTATCAATAATATCATTCTCGATTTGGATCGTGATATATGGGCGTATGTTTCAATGGATTATTTTAAACAAAAAATTAAAGAAGGTGAGATCGGTTCGTCCGCCATGCCCCATAAAGTAAACCCGATCGATTTTGAAAATTCGGAAGGGAACTTAGGAATCGCGAATGCCATATTAGAACATCTTTCAGCTAAATTACCTGTTTCGCGTTTGCAGCGCGACCTTACTGATTCAACCGTATTGCGCAATGTGGGCATGCCTTTGGCGCACAGCCTGATCGCATACAAATCCTTAATAAAAGGGTTGGATAAATTAATTTTAAATAAAGAAAGTATTGCAAAAGACTTGGAAAATAATTGGGCGGTAGTGGCAGAAGCATTGCAAACAGTGCTTCGCAGGGAAGGTTATCCTAAACCGTATGAAGCATTAAAAGAATTGACGCGCACAAATAACAAAATCACAAAAGAAAGTATCGCTGCATTTATTGATACGTTAAATGTGAATGATGCAATAAAAATGGAACTAAAGAAAATTTCACCAAGTAATTATACAGGAATTTAAGAAGTAGTTATTTGACACGAATTTCACTACTTAATTCTATGTTTAAATTCGTGCAATGCGTGTCTAAGAATATATTATTTATATAAAATTAAATATGAGATTTCGATTATTATTTCCAATACTATTTTCTGCAATTATATTGCAATCCTGCTCATCCGGCAACAATAAACAAAAAGCAACTACAGCTACTGAAACAAAGGATACACTTGCTCCTAAAGAAAAATTTGAAAAAGGGAAAATTATTGAACAGGTAAAATGTAAAAATGATCCTTCACAAAGTTATGCGATGTATTTGCCTACAACATATTCCACTGAAAAAACATTCCCGATAATTTTTGTATTTGACGCACATGGAACCGGAAAATTGCCTGTTTCCTTATATAAAGATCTGGCCGAACAATATGGATATATACTGGTGGGTTCCAATAATTCAAAGAATGGAACTGCATGGGAAGAGTCGAAAATAATAGCGGAAAAATTATTCAGTGATGCTGAAAATCGTTTATCGGTAAACCGAGAGCGTATTTATTTATTGGGCTTTTCAGGTGGCGCTCGTGTAGCCAATGGAATTACAATTACCAATGGCGCTATAGCTGGTGTTATTTGTTGTGGTGCCGCTGCCCCGGCAACTAACAGCGCTAATCCCCGCAATAATTATACATTATTGGAGATTGTTGGGAATGAGGATTTTAATTATGTGGAAATGAAGAAGTATGATATGATAGACATAGCAGGGCATGATGTGAACCATGCTTTAATTACATTTAACGGAAAACATGAATGGCCGCCGAAAGATATTATGGATGATGGATTCTGGTGGTTGGAATTAAATGAAATGCGAAAAAATAGTGCCGCTAAAAATGATTCCTTGATCGCGAAACGTCTTCAACCTTTGATAAAACAATTAAAAGAGTATCAGCAAAAAGGGCAAATGTTTGATGCCTATCAATTGTGCTGCAAAACAATTACGTTCTATAATGGTTTAGCGGATCTGTCTTATTGTTTTGCTACTTATAAATCCCTACAAACTAATTCAGAAGTTGATAAGGGTTTGAAGAAAGAAGAAGAAAGCTGGAAAAAGGAAGGGACCCTGGATCAATATTATTTAAAAGCATTTCAGACGCAAAATATGGATTGGTGGCAAAAAGATATCGCGTCATTGAATCAAAAAATTAAAAAAGGAAAGGATAAAGACCAAGTATTGATATATAAGCGAGTACTTGGTTATTTGAGCCTTGCAGTGTATATGCAGGCAAGCGGCACGTTGCAACAGAATAACATGAATGCTGCCGATCACTTTTGTAAATTATATGTATTAATTGATCCTACAAATACTGAAGCACATTATTTAATGGCAAGTGTAAATGCAAAACAAGGAAAAACAAAAGAAGCCATCAGATCATTAAATGCCGCTATTACAAATGGATTTGTTGATGTTGCGCGTTTGCAAAGGGATAGTACTTTTATCGGAATAAAAAATACGAAGGAGTTTTGGGATTTGGTTCGAAAAGTAGGAGCAAGTTACATGGTAAAATAATTTTATCATTGAGTATACCACCCCCAGTAGTCGTTAAGCTCCTGCTTAGTGACATTTTTAATTTATGTAAGCTTAGCTTACATTTTATAACCACCTAATTTATTGGCATAAGTGGGTTTCCAATTTTTAGTTGCCTTTTGGATTTGCTTTTTTAGTTTTGTTTTAACTTCTTCGAATAATAAATCTTTATCCGTTCCTAAAACAAATTTAGCAGTATAATTTTTTTCAACTTCATTAATATAGTCTTTCAATTCTTTTTTTTCTAGATCATTTTTTGGTGGTGAAAACAGAAATTCTATTCCTTTATTATCTTCCCATCCTTGACGAGAAGTTTCAATATAAATTTCTGATTTGGCCAAAAATAATTTACCGGTTTGGTTAACTTTGTAAAGTTGTTTCCTAACTCCATATGGAGAAACAGGCGCGTCACCCGCTCTTGCCCAATAAGAATAAAAAACTATTGTAGAGTCCGTGCTGTCATAATTTCCAAGCTCTACAGCTTCACTGTTGCAGTCTCCATTGATTTCATTAATGGTATGAGATAATAATTTTGTTTTATCTCGAAACACTTCTACTTTTTTTATTGAATCTCCATCTTCATTCTTTTCCACAATAGTTTTAAAAGTAAATTGAAAGTTATTTATTGTTATGGATTTATTTTGTCCATAAGATATTAATGTCAAAAGTGAAAATATGATTAATAAATTATGTTTCATTATAAAGATTATTTTAATTTATTGTAAGCTCAGCTTACATTTTATATTTCTCACGAAGCAGAGCTTCGCACGTGCGGAGTATCAATCAATTACTTTAAACAGTTTTTCTTCATAGGGGTTATAGCCATTTTTCTTGAAATACGCCGCCGCTATAACATTGGAAGTCCAATGGTCTAAAGCGATTCGATTAATTGAATTTTCCTTAGCAAATTTTTCGGCTTGTTCCATTAATAATTTCCCTGCGCCCGTTCTTCGATACTGACTTAGAACAGCTATTTGGTCTATATATATCGTCTTCATATTGACCTGAAAACTATTTTCTTTCACTTCTTTAATTATAAATATAGCGAAGCCAATGTTAGTTTCATTTTGTTTAGCAAGGTAACTTTTACAATTGGGGTCAGAAAAAATTTTCTCCAAAGCTTTTTCAATAGCAGCTTGGTTGTATGGCTTCCAGATTTCAGGATGCAGCTTAGCATGCAGATGGAATACCTCTTCGCTGAGCTGTGAAACTAATTTATAGTCTTTGGTTTCTGAGATGGTTATCATATTGTTAAAATCGCAATTAGTCCCACCCCGAAGCAAGTACATCACACAAATGCATCATTTTCATTTTTTTGTTTGCTTTTTTAGCATATCCATCAATGTGCATCAAGCAGGAAACGTCAGTTGAAATCATATATTCAGCACCTGTTTCCAAAGCATGTTCTAACTTTTGTTCCCCCATACCAACAGCAATGGGTTCAAATTTTACGGAGAAACTACCACCAAAACCACAACATGTTTCTGTATCTTTCATTTCACGTACTTCCAGTCCGCGAACTTTTTCAAGTAACACCCGCGGTTCCCGTTTTATTCCGTATTCGCGCAAAGCAGCACAGGAATCATGATACGTAGCAATACCATTTAGTTTTGCGCCGATATCTGTTATCTTTAAAATGTTCACCATGAAATCAGAAAATTCAAAAATATTTTTTTGAATTTGTTTACACTCATTGTGCAAAACAGAATTATGAAACATATCGGGATAATAATTTTTTATCATTCCTACACAGGATGCGGACGGACAAACAATGTAGCGATCGTTTTGAAATTCACGAATAAATTTTTCTCCTACTTCTTTGCAATCATCCCAATAGCCAGCATTAAAGGCAGGTTGTCCGCAGCAGGTTTGTTCAGGATTATAATTCACACCGCAACCAACTTTTTCTAAAATCTTCACCATATTAAATCCTGTGTCGGGATATATCTGGTCAATAAAACAAGGAATAAAAACATCTACGATCATATATCAACGAATAACGAATTTTTTACGAATCTACGAATCCCTCATGTGCTAGGAATTAACTAATGCTAAAACTATTAACTACCACTTCTTCCTAAGTATTTTTTGTTTTTGGAATGGTCAGTAAAATTATAAAACCTGTTATAAAAAAAACGATCAAGGCTAAAAGCGAATTTCGCATGCCCCCCGTAATGCCTTCTATTGCACCAAAAGAAAACATTCCGATCACGATTCCGATCTTTTCACAGACATCAAAAAAACTAAAATAGGATGCATTATCTTCTGTTTCGGGTAATAATTTTGAATATGTTGAGCGCGACAATGATTGAACCCCTCCCATCACAAGTCCAACAGCACAGGCTACTATATAAAATGAATTAGGTGTATAAACAAATGCATATGTCCCGATGCAGATACCGATCCAAATAAATAATGAAACGCCAAGCGCTGTTATATTACCGATCTTCTTTGAGATCCTCGAAAAAACAAATGAACCCAAGATCCCAACAAATTGAATCAGCAAAACGCTTGTGATCAAATTTCCATCATCCAATCCAACGATCTCTTTCTTGGCAAATAGAACAGCCATTAACATTACCGTTTGTACTCCCATGCTGTAAATAAAAAACGCTAACAAATAGCGCTTGAGTTGTTTCATGTGTTTTAACTCGTTCCATACTTTTGCCAATTCTTTAAACCCTTTAAAGATCACATTGCCTTCGGAAGCCTTTTTATCTATTGCATTTGGCAATCGTGCAAACGTAATTTGTGCGAATCCTATCCACCATACAGCAACTGAAATAAAAGAATATTTTGCCGGCATGTGGAATACTTTTATTAAGATCAAATTAATAATCAACAACAATGCGCTACCGAAATAGCCCATTCCAAAGCCTTTCGCGCTTACTTTATCATGATCGGCAGCTTCCGCGATTTCCGGTAAGTATGCATTGTAAAAAACGAGGCTGCCCCAAAAACCAACACTGGCAAGTAAAATGGAGAGCAACCCAAAACCTAAATTATCCTTACTGAAAAAATATAAGGACGCACAGGATAAAGAGCCGAGATAACAAAAGAATTGCATGAAACGTTTTTTACTTCCACTGTAATCTGCAATGCCAGATAATACAGGCGATGAAAGAGAAACGATAATAAATGATAAAGCGACAACGTACGAATATAATTCAGTATTTCTAAAATCAAATCCGAATAAACTAACCATATCACTGATTACCTTACCCGCTGAATCTTTTGTGCTGGTAACATTTTCGTAAAATATCGGGAAGATGGCGGATGTGATCACCAATGGATAGGATGAATTCGCCCAGTCGTAAAAAGTCCAGGCATTGATCAATTTTATGTCTCCCTTTTTTAGATGGATTGGTTTATTCATTAATGATTGGAATTGAGTAATTTCTAAGAAGTCGAATACCCATTTATTTATTCAAAAAAAACAGAGACCAAATATACTAAAAACTGCCAGTGAAAGAACGTTATTGTAGTGTACGTTAATATCTGGAAACGGGTTTTTAAAGTTAAATTAGTGTGATTTTTGTCTTTTTAGCATTATTTTATTTAAAGGGGAAAGAATTTAAAAAAATATAAATCAATTCATTGATTTTCAAATGATTATATAGATTTTAGTAAAGCATTAGTGATCCGTGAATATTAAAATAATGTTATTTTTATTTGCATTCTTGATTTTATATTAATATCTTAGTTACCCACATAAAATTACCTATCATGAAAAAAACAAACTTATTTTTTTTAGGAGCGTTCCTCTTTCACGCTTTTAGTTCTATTTCTCAAACGTTTACGGGCAAAGAAGCAGATATTAAAATTGAAGGAGCAAAAATGATCGAATATTCTGAAAGATCAAGTCGCCCTGTATTTATTGAATTTGCAACTCCCTCTTCTTCATATAGCAGAAGTATGAGTGATCCTGCCGCTGTAATTAAAAAATTATTAGAATTTAAAGAAGACGATGATTTAAAGTTTTATAAACAAGAAAAAGATGATTTGGGATTCATTCATACAAGGTATAAACAATATTATAAGAATATACCGGTAGAGGGAGGGGAATATATTGCTCATGTGAAACCCGCAGGACTTGACTGTATTAATGGAATAGTTTTTAATATAAAAACAATGGTAGTCATACCATCACTCAATAAGACGGATGCTTTAAACAAGGCATTAGCTTTTATTGGAGCTAAAAAATACAAATGGGAAAATACAGCGGAAATTAACCAGCTTCGTAAAATTTTTGAAAACCCTAATTTTAACTATGATCCCAAGCCTGAATTAGTAATTTACCCTGTCAATAATGAATTTTCAGATGCGGCTAATTTTCGTCTGGCATATAAAATGGATATTTACGCAGAAGAGCCTGAAAGCAGAGCCTATATTTTTGTAGATGCTCAAACAGGAGCTATAATAGGAAAACAGGAACTTATTCATACTGTTGATTCACCAGGTACAGCAGTTACTAAATACAGCGGTACCCAAAATATTACTACAGACAAGGTAAGTTCCACTTCTTATCGACTGCGTGAAACAGGAAGAGGAAAAGGGATAGAAACCTATAACGTTAAAACAGGAACAAGTACTGCATCTGCCGTTGATTTTACAGATTCGGATAATAATTGGAATAATATAAACGCTGCCAAAGATGAAGCTGCAGGGGATGCGCACTGGGCAACGGAAATGACGTATGACTATTATAAAAATGTTCACAACAGGAACAGTATTGATAACGCGGGATTTAAGCTTTTAAATTATGTTCATTGGGATGTTAACTGGTTTAATGCTTCCTGGAATGGACAATTTATGAGATATGGTGATGGTACAGGTAAACCGCTAACCGCATTAGATATTGGAGGTCATGAAATGACCCATGGATTGACTTCAAATACCGCTAGATTGGTTTACCAAGATGAATCCGGTGGATTAAATGAATCCTTTAGTGATATTTTTGGAACTGCTGTGGAATTTTATGCGAAACCTACCAAAGCCACTTGGGATATTGGAGAGGATATTGGTGCGATTAGAAGCATGTCCAACCCAAAAACCCATTCCAACCCTGATACCTACAAAGGCCAATATTGGGTTGCTGCAGGGGGATCCGATAATGGAGGAGTGCATACGAACAGTGGAGTTCAAAACCATTGGTTCTATATATTATCACAAGGGGAAACAAGTTCAAATGATAATAATGTAAGTTATAATGTGCCTGGAATAGGCATTGATAAAGCAGCTAAAATTGCATTTAGAAATCTTACTGTTTATTTAACATCCAGTTCCAACTATGCAAATGCAAGAACGTCCGCTTTAAAAGCCGCGACCGATCTTTATGGTAATTGTTCGCCCGAATATATTGCAACCGGTAATGCATGGTGGGCAGTTGGGGTAGGTACACAAATAAGTTGTGCCGTGCCTCCTGTAGCTGATTTTTCGGCAAGCAATACTTCCCCTTGTGATGGTACTGTAAAATTTACAGATCAATCGGATAATGCTCCTACTTCATGGTTATGGGATTTTGGAGATTCTAAAACATCCACGCTTCAAAATCCGTCGCATACTTATACTAGCAGTGGAACCTACACAGTTATTCTTAAAGCTACTAATGCAAATGGTAATAATTCGAAAACTAAAACAGCTTATATTACAATTAACATTCTTGCAAGCCCAACTGTAACAGATGCTGCAAGATGCTCCGCCGGTGTTGTTAACCTGTCAGCTGCAGGTTCTTCTACACTTCAATGGTATTCCACTTCAACCGGTGGATCACCTGTTAGCACAGGCGCAACCTATTCACCTAATTTAAGTGCTACAACAACCTATTATGTTGAAACATCCACCACTAAACCTGCGGTTAACGTGGGACCAGCGGCAAATACTTTTGGAGCAAATGCCCTCTTTACTGCCAATGATATTCATGGTTTGTTATTTGATGTGCTTGTTCCATGTCGTTTAAAAACTGTTAAAGTATATGCAGGCGTAGCGGGCGATAGAACTATCGAAGTTCTGAGTGGATTTGGTGGCACTGTACTAAATACCAAAATTGTTAATATCCCTGCGGGAGAAAGTAGGATAACACTAGATTTCGATCTTCCAGTAGGAAGTCAATATTTTATTAAAGCAACCGGAACAACTATTGATCTAAGTCGTAATAATGGCAGTGCAACCTATCCATACACAGTTGCAAGGCTGGTTTCTATTACAGAAACAGATGTGGCTTCCACTAATCCGGCGTATTATTATTTCTTTTATGATTGGGAAGTTCAGGAAACAGGTTGTGCAAGCGCACGCGTTCCTGTTACAGGTACTATTAATACTCCTCCTTCTCAGCCAACAATTACGGCAAATGGTGTTGTGCTTAGTACTCCGGCAGGGTTCACCTATCAATGGTATCTAAATGGTACATTGATTCCCGGTGCTACAGCACAAACCTATACTGTTAGCAGTAATGGAAATTATTCTGTAGAGATTACAAATGCCAAAGGCTGTTCTGCAACTTCGAATAATTACAATTTCATCTCTATTGGAATTAAAAATATATCAGGAGCCAGCATCAATGTATACCCTAACCCTGCAAATGGTACTATATTTATAGAAACTTTGGAAAAGATAAATAAAGATATCCAATTAAGTGTGTATAATTTGCTGGGAAAAATGGTTTACTGCGAGACATACCTCAATACCGGTCAGGCACATCGTATAGACCTCGCTTCATATGCTAATGGCATTTATTTTGTAAGGCTTCAGCAAGATTCCGAAGTTACTATTCAGAAAATCACGCTGAATCATTAACAATAAAAGAATTTCAATCATAATAAAAAAAGAGGGTAACATTTTGTTACCCTCTTTTTTTAGGAGTTCTAAATTTATTATTACATAATCTAATACACAAGATATTATTACTCTTTAATAATTAAAATTTCGACTCTATTATTTTTTGCTTTATTTTCATCTGTGTCGTTGGGGGCGATCGGTTGCAATGAACCAAAACCTTTATAAGTCATTGGACTAATGATACCATGCGCTGATAAATATTCATACACTGCTTTTGCGCGTTCTTTTGATAATTTTTTTTCGGAGAATTCATTCCCTTGATTATCCAGATACCCGTTAATTTGTATTTCCATGAATGGATGATCATTTAAAGCGCTAACTAATTGATCTAAAATTTTGTAAGAAGCTTTCAGAAATTTAGCGTTACCTTTTTCGAAATGTAAATCTTTTATTTCAACTACTTGTCCTGTCGCAAAGGAATCAGGAAATATTCTAGCGGCTTTTTTTACAACCCCCTTTGTGCTATGCATAGTATCCGCGACTGTAATTTTTTTGATCAAAGAAACATCATCAATGTAATAATAGGCTTCTTTAAATTCGAAAATATCCCATTTATTTTTTTTCACAAAGTCGTCCTTCATGTGCGTGCTAAAATTCCCAATGATCATATATTTTTCACCACCGTGAGCAATATAGTCGCCTTGAATAGCCAGCCAGCCTCTGCCTGAAATTCCCTTTTTATGAGTGGAATCGATTATTCCTTCCGGGTCAAACTCCATTCCTACTTTAAATGGATCATCTGACAAATACACTCCCAATTGTTTAATAACAACAGTACTTGCGCCTAATAATCGTATGTACATTTTAAAATGATAGCTTCTGTCTTTTTGTAAAGGTTCGGTTAACGGAACATACATATATTCTTTGTAAGCTGCCTGAAAACGTAAGCCGACATAACATGTTCCGCTGTGTGGTCCTTTATATTTGGAGGTATCCTTTTTTTCAATCTTGGTATAATAATCAACAGTTCCTTCACCAAGCCATGGGATGGCGTTTTTAATATCTCCTCCTGATTTTCCTTTATGAATTTCAAAGCTTGGATTAGGAACAATATTTCTATCTTTTTTTTGTGCGAAGGAAAATGTACTCAATATCAATGTTATTGAAAGAAAAGGAACTCTCAATAAATTTGTTTTGATGTATGTTGAGTATAGTTTCATTTATTATTTCAAATCCACCATTCTTTTTATTTGTTCATCCACTTCACTGCGTTAATTTACGCTTCTATCTTCTGAAAAACAAAGGAGGTTTTTAAAACCTAAATTCTTTAACGGTATCTACAAAACATTTTACATTATCTTTTTCAAGGTCGGGATATAACCCATGGCCAAGGTTTGCAATATGGCGATGCGGGCCAAATGCTTTCAACATTTTTATTGTTTCTTTTTTTATCACATCATGATTAGCATATAGCAAACATGGATCCATATTGCCCTGCAAAGTTTTATTATTGCCGATCAACATGCGGGATTCGGTAATATCAACCGTCCAATCCAAACCAATAGTACTGCAATTTAATTCCCCCATTTCTTTACGTGCAAAATGTGCGTCTTTCGCGAAAACAGTAAAAGGCGTTTCTTTAATAGCATTGCATACCTGTGAAATATAGTGGAGGGAGAATTCCGTGTATTGCGATGGAGATAATACTCCTGCCCAACTATCGAATAACTGCAACATATCAGCACCTGCGGCAATTTGTCCTTTCAGATAATTGATGGTGGTATCTGTGATCTTTTGCAGCAACTGATGTGCCACCTGAGGTTGAGTGTATAAAAATTTTTTTGCTTTCGAAAAAGTTTTGCTGCCGCTTCCTTCTATCATGTAAGCGAAAATTGTCCAAGGTGCTCCGGCAAAGCCGATAAGTGGCACACGGTTACTTAATTCTTTTTTTGTGAGCCTGATCGCATCCATCACGTAATGTAGGTCATCCGCCTGAGCCACTTTAAGTTCTACTACATCAACGACTGTCTTAATTGTTTTTTCAAACCAGGGGCCTTTCGCTTCGATCATTTGATAGGGTAATCCCATTGCTTCGGGAACCACCAAAATATCAGAAAAAATAATTGCCGCGTCCACGCCCAAAATATCAACAGGTTGAATGCTTACTTCACAAGCAAATTCAGGTGTTTCAACTAGTTCCTTAAAGCCTCCCATCTTTGAGCGCACCTCCCGGTACTCTGGCAGTACACGGCCTGCCTGGCGCATTAGCCATACAGGAGTACGCTCTACTTTTTCGCCCCGGGCGGCTCGTAAGATCAAGTCATTTTTCAATGTCATAAAGAAAATCTATAAGCAAGCATAAGAACGTAAAAATAGGAAAACCAATCGGCTTTCAAGGAATCATTTCACACTATTTTATTTCATCCTTTTAACAAAATTCGCAAATGGAATCAAATGAACTAAATACAATCGCTTTAAAATGCTTGGAGGCATTCAATACACATGACCTTGAGAATTACTGGCCCTATATCATATTGATATTAAGCATTTCAGTCCTAAATTAAAGACCCGTAACCCGGAAACAAATGGGCTTGTAACAGGGAAAAACGCATTGGGCGAAAGGCGGAAGGATCCTTTTGATGGATTGCCAACATTGCATTCTCACTCTACTGCCTTAACAGCTGATAATGAACGTGTTTTTATGGAATATGTAAGAAAAGTAATGGAGAACCCGATATGTTGCTCGCTGAAGTGTTAGAAATAAAGGCAGGATTAATTGTGGCTTCGCGGGTATATCATGGTTAGCATTTAGTTATTCAACAATTATTTTTCTGTGTTTTTAATGTCTGTTTGAAGCACTTCAATAAATCGCGGATCAACATCATAGCCAAATTGTTTTGCTTTTAAAGCATCTTCCAATGCCGGCTTAAAATTCTGAATAGTAAAATATGCCCCCGCTCGATTGTAATATGCTACTGCAAGCTGCGGACCGTATTGAATTGCGGAAGTATAATCTTTTATCGCTTCATCATATTTTCCAAGATAATAATAAGCAAGCCCACGATTATAATATGCTTCAGGATAATCATATTTAAGTTGAATTGCCCGGTTGAAATCCGGGATAGCTTTATCATATTGTTTTGCTATGTTATAGGCATCTCCTCTGCCATTAAAGGATTTTGGGGCACTATCATATTGTTCGATCGCATTGTTCCAAAGTGTAATACTGTCGTGCCAGATTTTGCACCGTTGAATTGTCAAATAACAACAACCTATTGAAAAAAAAATCAATACAGTTATTGTTAGAAGTTTATATGATCTTAATTTTTCGGATCTATCTTCCAATAAATTATTTATCCATCTGGCAAGAATAAAAAAAATTCCTATATAGGGCAGATAAGTATATCTATCAGCAATGATGGCCCCACCCACAGGAAGTATCTGCAAAACCAATACAATAGTTATGAAAAAAAACACCGCACCAAACAATACATCTTTTTTGAAACGGATGGATCTATAAATTAAAAAAGTGAGTACAAGAATTAGTATAGGAGCAGCATAAAAAATGGTGGGATACATTCCGTTTTGTTTTATAGGATAATCATAAAAACAGGATAAATTTATTGGCGCGATAAATTTCCATAGATACATCATCAGTGCATAACTCGTAAATAAGATCCTGTCGAAAAAATTATAATGTGTTACATCTAAAGCGCTGGCCGACTTTTGCGCTTCAATAGCGATGTAGCCAAAAAAACATGCTGCCAATATAAATGGCAATTTTTCCAATACTACTTTTAATGTAATTTTTCTACCAGTAAAATAATCTAAGAAGAAAAAAGTAATTGGAAGGCTCACAGCCATTGCTTTTGATAAAACACCCATTATAAAAAGAAAAAAGGTAAATAGATATAATATCCATTTTCCTTTTTCTTTTCCCAGATAAATAAGGTAAATACAAAGCGCTGATAAATAAAAAAAGGAATAAAGAACATCCTTGCGTTCCGCTGCCCACGCTACAGATTCAACGTGCATGGGATGAATGGCAAAAAGTAATGCCGTAATAAAGGCTACCCATTGTTGCCGCGTCAACAAAACGATAAAAGCAAAAACTAATAATGTGTTAAGAAGATGAATGATGAAATTTGTAACGTGATATGGTTTTGGGTTGAGCTTGTATTTCCTATACTCAATGCAGTAACTAAGCATTGTAAGGGGGTGATAATTCCCCATTACGTAACTTCTGAATGTTTTCTTTAAGGTATAGTTTAGGCTGTCGCCATCCAGTGTTCGAATGTCTTTATTTTCAGTAATATAATTTTTATCATCCCAGGTAGTTAGTTGGTTGTTGAGGGATCTAAAATAAATAGCAGTGGTAATTAGGATAAGGGCAAAAAGTAAAAATTTATTGTAAGATTTAGGAGTAGCAATTGTTTTAGTTTGCTGATTTTTATGGATATTTTTTTTTGTATGCATAATTTTTTTCCTTAAAGCCCGCAAAGGTTATCCTAGTGTACTTGTATATTCTGTGGTTAAATTTTCATTTTTATTTATCGATAATCACGGACTCATTATTAAACTCCACTTTAAATCCTTTCATAATCTTATTTCTTTTCCGTAATTCTATAATATCATTCACTTTCACCAATCCGGCATCAATAGCCGTGTTTGCCTCAGCGCCATTGGCACACCAGCCCATCGCTTTCAAAAGCTGGTTGAGTTGAATATGTTCTCCTTTTATTGTAAATGTTTCCATGTGCAACAAAGTTAATGCTTTCCACTTATCTTTGTACCATGAGTACTGATGAACAATTTGATAGTCTTCGTGAAAAATTGTCGAAAGACAATAATTGGCCGCAAGTGTATATGTTTAAATTTATAATTACTGCTGATAATAAAAAAATTGCTTTAGTGGAAGCAAAATTTTCTGATGAAGCGATCATTCAACAAAAAGAATCCAGTGGTGGAAAGTACATGAGCATTACTGTTAAGGAAGTAATGTTAAGTGCTGATGACGTGATCAATAAATATAAGGAAGTCAGTGCGATTGAGGGAGTGATAGCATTGTAAAATTTATTCGTCGTTCCGAAAAAAAGCCCTGCAAAGATCAGAACTCCAAGGCTTTTTTCGAATATGGTATTAATTATGTTTTCACGCCAGCACGAATAATATTCAAAGCGCCACCTGCTTTAAACCATTCAATTTGTTGTTGATTATAGGTATGGTTCACTTTAATTTCATCCGCACTTCCATCCGCGTGGTGGAATACCAATGTTAATGGTTCTCCCGGAGTGAAAGCACTCAGGCCAATAATATCAATTGAATCATCTTCCAGGATCTTTTCATACTCTTTTTTATCGGCAAAAGTTAACGCAAGCATGCCTTGTTTTTTCAAATTGGTTTCGTGAATACGGGCAAATGATTTTACTAATACCGCACGTACACCTAAGAATCGAGGTTCCATAGCCGCATGCTCACGTGATGAACCTTCGCCATAATTTTCATCACCCACTATAATAGAGCCAATTCCTTTTGCTTTATAGGCACGTTGTACAGCAGGAACAGCAGCATATTCACCGGTTAATTGATTTTTTACAGTATCGGTTTTGTCGTTGAAAAAATTAACCGCGCCGATCAGCATATTGTTGGAAATATTATCGAGATGTCCACGATATTTTAACCAAGGGCCTGCCATGGAAATATGATCGGTAGTACATTTTCCTTT
>JBBSPS010000036.1:0-24205 GCA_038258655.1 Bacteroidia bacterium | reverse complement strand
GTTTTATAGTATGAAATAAATGTAATAAATACACAGAAGTAGTCCCGAACGAAGAAGTAAACAACACTTTATTAAAATCATTGTAAAGCTCCTTAATCCGCTGCTCCGGAGTTAATGGCAAATATTTTTTATTTAATTCCTCAATGGTCATTTTACTCTTTATTCTTTTATCTTATTAATCAAAACAGATGTTATTTCATTTAACTGTTTTACTTTATTAGCAAAATCACCTTTTAAATGATCGCGGAATTTATTAAGGTTATCCATAGTTAACTGCGTCTCTTCAGGCAAAGCATCATTAAAAACTTCCTTTAATCGCTTTGCCAGTGTAGGAGATTTTCCATTTGTAGAAATCGCAATTTTCAAATCTCCTTTTTGCACAATAGATCCTAAATAAAAATCACACAAGTCAGGCGTATCCGCTACATTAATCAACAATTTTCTTTTTGTTGCTTCTTCACGAATATGAATACTTAATTCTCTATCTCCCGTAGCAGCTATCACCAGATCTTTTTCGTCGAGATCACTTGCTTCATAACTTTTTTCAAGGATCGTTAATTTTTCAAACCTTTTTTTAAAAGCTATAATTTCAGGTAATACATTTGTTGCAACTAAGGTTACTCTTGTCGCTGGACTATTATTCAACACAGCTGAAATTTTTTCCAAGCCAATAGCTCCGCCCCCTATTATTAGAACATGTAAATGCTCTAACTTTAGGAAAACGGGAAACAATTGATTGCCTGTGTTTGTCGACATCTTTTTATTTGTTTGGTTGCGGGGTCATACGCAAATATGGTTTAATCTTTGTGTACCCTTTTGGAAATTTCGCAGCGATCTCTTCATCTTTAATTGCAGGTGCAATCACTACATCTTCACCATCTTTCCAGTTGGCAGGAGTTGCAACACTATAATTTGCAGTTAATTGCAATGAATCGATCACGCGTAAAATTTCATTGAAATTTCTACCAGTTGAAGCAGGATACGTCAAGATCAATTTTACTTTTTTATCAGCACCAATAATGAATACCGAACGTACAGTAAATTTATCAGAAACATTAGGATGAACCATATCGTATAATTTTGATACTTCAAAAGTTGGATCAGCAATGATCGGATAATTGACTATTGTGTTTTGTGTTTCGTTGATATCTTTTATCCAGTTCAAATGTGATTCAACCGGATCAACACTTAACGCGATGGTTTTTACATTACGTTTTTTGAACTCATCCTGCAACTTAGCTACAGAGCCTAATTCAGTTGTACAAACCGGAGTATAATCAGCTGGATGAGAAAATAATATTCCCCAGCTGTTGCCAAGCCATTTGTGAAATTCAATTTTACCTTCAGTTGTTTCTGCGGTAAAGTCCGGTGCGATGTCGCCTAATCTTAGTCCCATGTTTTTAATTTTTAGTATTAGTTTATAATTAAATTTATTTGTCACCCCTTAATTAGAACGCTGATAACACAGATTTAGCTGATTTCCCACTGATTGATCCGTTTTGATCTTATTTTTCAGTGTCATCCGCGTTCCATTTATAGATGGTTAGTTCAATAAATATTTCCAATCAGTTAAGATCGCAGGAAAATCCTTGTGCAATTTTACCACATCACCAATTACAATGATAGCAGGAGCTGCCACCTTTTCTTCTTTTGTAATATCAATGATCGTATCAATTGTTCCAAGTGCAATTTTTTCGTTTGGCATCGAACCATTTTGAATAATTGCGACGGCAGTATTTTGTTTTCCTTCTTTTTGAAATACTTCTACGATCTCAGATAATTTATTTAGGCCCATTAATATTACAATAGTTGCTGTTGATTGTGCAGCCAATTTAATATCGCTCGAAAGCTTTCCACTGCTGGTTGTTCCTGTGATTACCCAAAAGCTTTCGCTTGTTCCGCGGTTGGTAACCGGGATACCTTGCAATTCCGGAACTGCTATAGAACTAGAGATACCTGGAACAATTGCTGTTTCGATATTAAATGATTCTGCATGCGCCAGTTCTTCATATCCACGTCCAAATACAAAAGAGTCGCCGCCTTTTAAACGAACTACATGCCCGTGCGAATAGGCAAAATCAACGATCAATGTATTAATTTGATCTTGCGTGTATGTATGGTTACTGTTGCGTTTTCCGACATAAATCTTTAACGCGTCAACAGGCGCATATTTTAACAGTTCAGGATTTACCAATGCATCATATAAGATAACATCAGCAGTAGCAATTGTATCAACACCTTTTACAGTGATCAGATCAATGTCGCCTGGACCGGCACCTACGAGCGTAAATTTTGGATTGTTTTTCATGTTTTCTTTGTTTATTTTTTACCGCTGAGATTGCTGAGTCTTTTGCAGAGGTCGCAAAGTTTAACTCTGTGGCTCTCATTTCTCTTCGTGTTCTCCGCGTTAATTTTTTATGATAATTCTGTTTTTACTTGTTTCTCACGAGCTTGTTTGGCTTGTGCTAAAAAATGTTTTGTTTCTTTTAAATACGTTTCAGCAAAATGTTTTGATGGTTCATTCTGATTGATCTGTAAAATAAAATCTTTGAACGTACTATTCAACTTTATTTCACCTGTTTCAACAAAGTGTTTGTCAAAATCGCCGATGATACCATGATGTGTATTTGTAGGAACATTCTTCCCTAACAACAATGCTTTTGCAGCGCTGATGCTTGTTGCATAAGAATGATAAATGCTGTCACCAAACATATTTTCCGCGAATGCATTTTCTGCCCATTCAAATTTTTCATCTGCTTCAAAAATCAAAGTCGCTACAAGATCGATCATTACACCGGCACATTCTCCAACACCAATTTCTGTTTTAAACTTTTCCGTTTGTCCCCAATCTATATATTCCTCAGGTGTAAGCGTACTGTTATCAGCATGCGGTTTTAATAACTGGTAGAAATAATCTTTTCCTTTTTTATCGTAATAGGTATTAAAATATTCGCCTTCAACTGTGTTTTTTTGAAAATCATCTAACAAGCTCCGAAGCACAGCCGGAGCACGTTTACTCGGAATCTTAATTACTTTATCAGAGATACGTCCTTCGCCGTTACCAACAACTCCGCCGCCTAACAATAATTGTAACGCAGGAACCACAGCTGTTCCATTCTTAAATGAGCTTCCATGAAAACCAATTTGCGCCAGACTATGTTGTCCGCAGGCATTCATGCAGCCACTTATTTTTATTTTGATGTCATTATTAAAAATAAGATCAGGATATTCTTCTAATATCACACGTTCCAGTTCTTTTGAAACAGCTGTACTGCTGGATATTCCAAGATTACAAGTATCTGTTCCCGGGCAAGCCGTAATATCTGCAACACTATCAAATCCAGGTTCCGCGAAACCTAAATTATTCAATGCTTCAAATAATCCGGGTAATCCTTCTTTAGTAACATATTTCAATAATAAACCCTGATTCACTGTAATACGAATATCATCTGCAGCGTAAATTTTTACAATGTCAGCTAACAGGCGTGCAGTTTTGGTATTAAAATTTCCTAATAAAATTTTAATGTTTACACCATAAAAGCCTTGTTGTTTTTGTTCAAACACATTCGATTTTAACCAATCGTTATATTTTTTTTCATTACTTATTTTTACCGCAGGATAAGAACGGTTTGGTAATTCAGGTTTTTCAAGCACCGCATTACGATCAATGGTATATGATTTTACGTTCAATGCAAGTCGTTCTTCTTCTACATATTTTAGAAATTGTTCAATGCCAATTTTATTTATTAAATATTTGATACGTGCTTTGTGCCTGCTGGTACGTTCTCCATGACGATCAAATACACGGACACATGCTTCGGCAAACGGAACGATTTGTTCTTCTTCCAAAAATTCAAATGCAGTTTTTGCTAAAAATGGTTGAGCTCCCAAACCTCCGCCAACTAATACTTTGAAGCCACGTTTAATTTCTCCATTCACAATTTTAACTTTCGGGATAAGACCTAAGTCGTGCATAAATGTATAAGCAGTATCATCATCATTGGATGAAAGTGCAATTTTGAATTTACGGCCAAGCTCTTGTCCAAAAGGTTTACGTAATAAATATTTGAATAACTCCTGAGCATATGGGGAAACATCAAAGGGTTCCTTCGGATCAATACCCGCTACAGCGGAAGCTGTAATATTACGAACGGTATTACCACATGCTTCACGCAATGTGATATCATCCTTTTCAAGATCCGCCCATAATTGGGGGGTTCGGTCTAAACTCACATAGTGAATTTGAATATCCTGGCGTGTAGTTAAATGCAGGTTCCCTGTTGAATATTCATCTGATACATCAGAGATACGCAGCAACTGTTTTGCGGTCATCTTACCAAAAGGTAATTTGATACGTATCATTTGAACGCCTTGCTGACGTTGGCCATAAACACCACGTGCTAAACGAAGGGAACGAAATTTTTCTTCGTTTAACGACCCATCTTTGAAGGCTCGTATTTTCTTTTCCAAATCAATGATATCCTTTTGTACTAAAGGATTTTCAATTTCTGTTCTAAAACTTTCCATAGTTGTTTTGTTTTAGCCTCACCCCTTTATCCCCTCCAAAGGAGAGGGGGCAGGAGGTTAAGCGATAGTTAAAAATTAAAAAAGAAAAGGCTTTCCTTTTTGGAAAGCCTTTTTTAAAGTTGATTTAAAATATGTTATTGATGTAACAAGGCTTTCGATAAATTAAATACATATCATACAACACATTGTGTTGCAGATCGTAGTTAAAGTAGTTGTTGCTTTGTTTACCATTGTTTTCTAAATGTGGGGACAAATATATAGCACTTATTCCATATAATCAAATATTATTGTCTATAAATTCGGTATGGATTCTATTTAACGATCAATTTCCCGATTCCCACAACACTTTCAGCGCTATGAATTTTATAGAAATAAATACCGTTTGGTAAGCCGTTTCGTGAAATTTCAAATTGTTTTGCGCTAATTTCCTTTAATGATTTCACTTGTTTACCTAATACATCTATCAATTCAAATGAATAGGTTTCATTTAGTTTAGTTGATTGAATTGTAAAAGTGGTGTTATCAGAAAATGGGTTTGGATATACTTTTACGAGATTATTTAAATCTATTATTTCTTCAATCCCAGTGCAAACAGTAACTGTTACGGTAGCTGTTCCGGTACATCCATTTGTAGTTACTATTACTGTATAATTTGTAGTCGTCGTTGGGCTTACTGTTATTGCTGCTGTATTTGCTCCAGTATTCCAAGAATAAGTTCCGCCACCACTTGCAGTTAATGTAGTGCTTGAACCATTACAAACTAAGGTAGTTCCAGTTATGGTAGGTATGGGATTGGGATTAACAGTTACAACTACTGACGTAGTACTCGTACATCCATTATATGTTCCTGTAGTAGTATAAGTTGTTGTTGAGGTTGGGCAAGAAGTTACCGTTGATCCTGTAGTTGAACTTAAACTGTTAGAAGGCGACCAGATATAGGTGCTTGCACCGCTTGCAGTAAGTGGGGTACATGAACCATTACAAGGGTACATGAACCATTACAAATAGTGGCAGGTGGTACTGATATTACAGGGTTGGGATTTACGGTTATTACTGCTGTTGCCGTTGCCGTTGCACCGGTATTATCGGTGGTAATAACGGTATAAGTTGTTGTTACTACCGGGCAATCACTAAAACCAGTACTTGTATTGGCTCCTGGATACCATATATAAGTATAAGGCGGTGTGCCACCGGTAGCTGTAGCGGTAATAGTTCCGCAAGAACCATTACAAACTGTTGATGAATTGGCAGTGATACCAAGGCCCGCCATTGAAGTAAGAGTAGTTGTAAATAGAATGATTGAAAATAGTAGCGTTTTTTTCATAGGAATATCGTTTTAACTAATAAAATTTAAAGATAAGGCATTATAACGTGGTTAAAAGCAACAATTTATTTAACGGTAGTTTTATTTATTT
Source organism: Bacteroidia bacterium (assembly GCA_038258655.1). Classification (GTDB taxonomy): domain Bacteria; phylum Bacteroidota; class Bacteroidia; order 2-12-FULL-35-15; family 2-12-FULL-35-15; genus 2-12-FULL-35-15. The sequence continues at coordinate 18,263 of JBBSPS010000036.1, read as the reverse complement.
AACGGTAGCTCATGTATTCAACAATACTCATTTAATAAGTTTTATTTTTTAGAATATATAAAAGCTGAAAAAAGTTTTTCTTTGTTTTTAGTCAAGATGCCTAGTTTAAGAAATAGGTTGCATGATATATATATTAAAAATGCAACCTTTTTAATTATTTTATTGTCGGCCATTATTTTTAATAGAATTAAGCATGAACTTTCTGGATATTATTATTTGTATTCCTTTGGTTTGGGGCTTGTACAAAGGTTTTACAAAAGGGTTAATAATTGAAGCTGCAATTTTTGTTGCATTTGGTTTAGGCGTTTGGGGTGGAATACATTTTTCTGAATTCGTCGCGAATAAAATAAAAAACTATTTTAACTGGCATTCCATTTATTTACCGATCGTTTCTTTTGCAGTTACTTTTCTCGGAATTGTTATCCTTATTTATTTAATCGCAAAGCTTATTCAACGAATGGTGGAGGGAATGGCGCTTGGCGCTGTGAATAAAATTGGAGGTGCAATTTTTGGCGCGTTAAAATATGCATTGGTGATGAGTGTACTTATTTTTATGATGGATGCGATCGAAAAAAGTTTTCCTGTAATTTCTTTTAAAACAAAAGAAGGATCAGTGTTGTATCAACCACTGGGGAAAATAGCGCCAATGCTTATTCCGGCATTGAATAAAAGTAATGTTGGTGCGATGATACCAGACATGGAAGATGCGGTAAAATAAAAAATAGTCACACATTTTAAAAGAAAAAAATTATCACAATCAGTTACTCCATCTATCTGCTTAAATCTGTGGCTAAAAATAAATTATAATAGGTATCTTCACCTCTACATTCAATAGAATAAATATGAAAAAATTCGCGATAGCCATACATGGCGGAGCAGGGACTATTCTGCGTTCAACGATGACAGCAGAAAAGGAAACGGCTTATAAAAAAGCGTTGCAAGAAGCGATCAATGCAGGTAATGCGATTTTATCATCGGGCGGACATTCATTAGATGCGGTAGAAGTGGCGGTAAAAAAAATGGAAGACAGCCCACTTTTTAATGCAGGTAAAGGTGCGGTATTTACGCATGATGGAAAACATGAAATGGATGCTTGTATTATGGAAGGAAAAAATTTGATGGCAGGAGCTGTTACTGGAATCCAAAATATTAAAAACCCTGTTGTATTGGCAAGAGCAGTGATGGAAAAATCGGAGCATGTATTCTTAGCGAATTTAGGTGCTATGGAATTTGCGAAAAATGTGGGAATTGAATTTGCTTCGGACGAATATTTTTTTGTTCAACAACGGTATGATCAGTTGCTTAAAGCAAAAGTAAGTGATACAATAGTGATGGATCATGATGATGTAGAGGATGGCGAAAAAAAATTTGGTACAGTAGGTGCAGTATGTTTGGATGTTCATGGAAACATTGCTGCTGCAACTTCTACAGGAGGTATGACAAATAAAAGATGGGGCAGAGTGGGAGATAGCCCTATGATTGGAGTAGGGACGTATGCGAATAATTCTACCTGTGCAATTTCATGCACAGGCCATGGTGAATTTTTTATTCGAGCAGTTGTAGCGTATGATATTTCTTGCTTGATGGAATACAAAGGGTTATCATTAAAAGAAGCGTGTGATCTTGTGGTAAATAAAAAATTGGTGAAATTCGGTGGCGAGGGAGGGCTTATAGCTATTGACACAAAAGGAAATATTGAAATGCCTTTTAATTCAGAAGGAATGTATCGTGCGATGAAAAAAGGGGATAGTGAATTGCATATTGGGATTTATAAGGAATGAGTATAAGGCATAAATAGGGCTGATTTCTTGAGATATTAGATTCTTTACCTGTAGATTTAATTTCTCCTTAACGGGATATACGTTTTCCCATTCTCTATTACAATATGGCCTTGTTCTTCCAATCCTTTTGTTATTTCATAAAATAATTCTTGAATCAATGTGTTATCATTTTTCCAAAAATGTGCAACACATGCTTTTATTGAATCTTCAATCCGTTCGATCTTTTGAAATGCCATTCTACCCAAATAAAAAACAAGGAGATCAGATTTTAATTGTAAGCGCTCATGTTCGGGTTTTTTTGTTGTTATTTCATTTTGAAAAGAAGTATGTATTCCATCTATTCGTTTTATAGCCCATCCACTGCCTTCAGCAAGTGCGCTACACGAAAATTTCATATGATGTTTTTTTTCAATATAACGAACCAACGTACTAGGTCCCGCCTTACGTTTCCAATCTTTAAGTTCAATTAATATAGCTTCCCCTGCTTTTAAATTTACAATGGAATTAAACACCTGAGAACTCCGTCCTCTGCCGCGAAATGGTAATTTTTCAAATTCATCCGAGGTTAAATTTTTCATAAAGAGGCGTTTTAATTTGTTGGTATCTTCTGAAAAGATTCCTCAAAAGTAGTAAAATGCTTTATAAGTGCAATTTAATCGATATAAATAGTGCATTAAGCTACATTAAAAAATCGTATTTGCTGTTTAATTGTTGTTTAAACAATATTTAGCTATTGTTAAAAATAAACTGATTTTCCCATCAGCCGTATGGCTAAAAGTAGTCTATTTGAGTAATTTCATCACTACATATGTTTCAGGAACTATCAGTTCATTGAGGCAGTAATCCAATTTATCCTGAATGGGGGCGGGGTATTTATTTACAACATTGAATCCGAAAGGACTAAAAAATTCAGGAATAATGCATACCAAATAGATACTCTCTGACATTTTATTAATTAATTCCTTTACAATACCTCTACCAATGCCTTGGCGTCGATTTGGAATAACAACACCTAAAGAACACAATTCAATACAATTATAATGTTCACGCAGTCGTGCGAAACCAACTAATTCGTTATTGAGGAAAGCCGCTGTAAACTCCGACCTTAGTAACACACGATTATCCAATTCAAATTCATGAATGTAACCACAGATTTGTTGAAACTCTTTATCAGTAGGGATTTTGAATTGAATATTCATTAAATTTTTGTTTATTGCCAATTGCCTACTGATCAATTGCTATTACTAATGATGATGTCCATGCTCGCCATGAACGTGGCCATGGGCTAATTCTTCTTCAGTAGCGGAACGCACTTCAAGCACTTCGCCTTTAAAATGCAGGTCTTGTCCGGCTAATGGATGATTGAAATCCATCTTTACATGTTCAGCGGTGATCTCTTGTACTTTACCATATAAACGATTACCATCATTATCAACCATTGGAAGTGTTACACCCACTTTTACATTTTCTTCATCCAATTTCCCCTCTTCACCCAAAAAAGCGTCGATAGGTATCATTACTACATGTTGTTCGTCACGCACACCATATCCACGTTTATGTTCAATAAAAAAATCGAATGTATCACCTGCTTTTTTTTCGCGTAAATTGGTTTCGAAATCTTCTAACAACCCTCCTGCGCCAAATAAAAATACAAAAGGATGTTCTTTGCTTGTTTGTTCAACTTGTTCTCCTGTTTCTTTAACAGATAAATTATAGTTTACTGCAACTACTGTGTTGTTTTGAATGGTCATTTTTATAAAGTTTTAAAATTAATAATTGCGGCAAAAATAAACTATTGATACATTTAAAAGCCAAAAAGCAAACTTTATTTTTGATGAATTATGTAATAAAAAAAGCTTCACAAATATTTGTGAAGCCTTTTTTTATTCTACTGAATATTATTTATTCTGGTTTTTCTGTTCCTTCAGGTGTTTCCCCTTCTTCATGGTGTGGGTGTTTTGCTGCTTCGTTCAAATCAATTTTTTGTTTTACGATCAAGGCATCCATTTTGTTTTTATGAATTAAGCTATAATTCGCTTCACCTACAATAATGTATATCAGATATAATATGAACAAGGTATAAGGCGCAAGGATAGCATATCTCATTGCTTTTTTCTCATCTCCCAAATGCATAAAACGAAATACAATGTAAAATGCTTTAGCTATGGTTAATCCGATGAAAACAATTTTTAGTATGAAAGTAGAATGCCTTGTATCATCTAGCAATCCCCATTTCAATGAGAAGGAACCAATGATAAGCTCAACAATAGTAACTGCAAGCATGATCCAAAAAACATTCCAAAGTTTTCTGCGTTTTATTTTTCCTTCTTCCTCGCTGTGATGAGCCAAAAACTCATACTGTGGATAATCATCGTGAAATTCTGACATACTAAATTAGAGTTATAAGTTATAAATTATGAGTTCTCATAGTATAAATTTTTTTTACTAAGTACTATAATAGATAGAAGAATGTAAACACAAACACCCAAACTAGATCCACGAAGTGCCAGTATAAACCGGTCTTTTCGATCATTTCATAGTGCCCGCGTTTTTCATACGTCCCTTTTAATACATTTATAAAAATGATAATATTAATGATTACACCACTGAAAACGTGGAATCCGTGGAATCCTGTAATGAAGAAAAAGAAATTAGCGAATACAGGTAACCCATATTCATTCACAACCATGTTTGCTCCGTAAATATTTTTTTCTACCCAATGCCCGTTTTCAAATACGCTACGTAGCGCACCATGAGGTGTCCCAACAATAAAATGATACCATTCCCATGCTTGGGATCCAACGAACATGGCACCACCAATGATGGTTAAAAATAACCATACGGTTACTTTCTTTTTATCATTACGATGCCCTGCTTCTACAGCCAGTACCATAGTAACTGATGACATGATAAGGATCAATGTCATTAATCCTACATAGGCCAAAGGAATATGCCCATGATAAAAAGGGAAATGTGTAAACACATCAGCCGGGTTAGGCCATACTTCAGGGTTTTTATGGCGCATAAAGCCATAGGCGCTTAATAATCCTGAAAATGTTAATGCATCGGATACAAGAAATAACCACATGAATAATTTCCCGTAACTAACACCAAATGGGGATTTACCACCACTCCAAGCAGAGCCTGAATCTGTTTCTCCTGTTGCGTGACCTGACATACTTTTTACTAATTATAAATTAAAACTAATTTTCGGGTGCTAATATGCAATTTTTTCATTGAATTTTCAACGGACGAATAATAAAAATAAGAACAAATATATCCACAAGGCGTCTAAAAAATGCCAAAAGATAGCGCAAAGCTGTATTCCTAAAAGGTTCTCGGAGTTATATCGTTGTCCCAATGATTTTATCCAAACTACCAATAAAGCGATTATCCCACCAAACAAATGTGCCAAATGTAATCCTGTTAAAGCATATAAAAATGAACCTGATGCATTGCTGTATTTTCCAGCAAAAAATATTTTTTGGTCAACCAATATGCCCCATGCTTTGAATTGGCATATTATAAAACTTAGTCCTAATAGTAATGTAAGGAGTGCGGCCAATTTTATGTTTTTAAAATCATTTTTTTTGGCGGATGATATCACCCAGTTCATGGTTACACTACTCATAATAATAATAGCGGTGCTGATATAAAACAGTCGAGGCAATTCAAATTGCAACCAGTCGCCTTTCTCCTGACGCACTATGTACGCACTGGTGAGAGATGCGAATATCATCACCATACTTACCATGCCGATCCATAACAATGGCTTTGCAACCTTTGAACGTATGATGCGTTTTTCTTCTAATGATATTTCCATAATAATTTATAAATATTTTAAATAATCCAACTCCCCCCTGCCACACAACTTCTTTCGCTCTCCTACAGAAAAAGAATGGAGACAAATTCCTAATGTCCAAACATTACCGCGAATTGAACCATTGGCAAATAAAGAAATGAACCAAACATTAATTTACGTGCAGCTTCCACAGTACATTCCTTATATAAAGTGTATGCCTGATAATTAAAAAAAACACCACATATAGATATGATAATTACCGATACAATTCCTGACATACCAAATAATACAGGCAATAAGCTTATAGGAAACAAAAATAGTGTGTACACTAATACCTGAAAGGCACTACTTTTATCTCGTCCACCCAAAGAAGGCAGCATACGAAACCCTGCTTTTTTATAATCATCATCCAGCACCCATGCGATCGCCCAAAAATGGGGAAACTGCCACATGAACTGGCCCACAAATAATACCCATGCTTGTAATGTAATATCGCCAAACCCTTCGGTGGCGGCTACACACCCTAATAATGGTGGAATGGCACCGGGGAAGGCACCAATAAATACGGCAAAAGGAGTGATTCGTTTAAGTGGAGTATAAACTACGGTATATAATATTAATGCGAACGCACCTAAAATTCCACTCATAGGGTTCATGAATACCCAAAGTATGATGATGCCGGCAATGCCCATTACAGAAGCTAATACAAATGCTTCATTTACACTCATCCGCCCTTGCGGTAATGGGCGATTACGCGTGCGATCCATTAATTTATCTAGATCTTTTTCGATGATCTGGTTAAAACCGTTGGATGAACAGGTAACTAAAAAACCACCTAAGATCAACAACAACATTTTAGTCCAGTTTACTTCGTGTGAAGCGGTAGAGTGAGATCCAACAACAAAACCAATAGCTGCTGAAAGCACAACCAATGAAGCTAAGCGCAGTTTTATAAATTGTGCGTAATCAGAGAATTTACTCACAGTAATTGGTTTTTCAATGCTGGTTGTGTTTTGAGAATGCAAATTTTTAGTTTTAAAAAACGGATACAATTTTACCAAAAATTATGGGAATGAGAAAGGTAATTTTTTAAAATTAGATGATAATGAAAAATCGAATGCTGATGACACTGAAAAGTATGATTTTTTAAAGTTTATCAGTGATAATCTGCTAAATCCGCGTTATCTGTGTTCTATTTTTATTGAAACGCATTGATACCCGTAACATCCATTCCTGTGATCAGTAAATGAATATCATGTGTGCCTTCGTACGTAATCACCGATTCTAAATTCATCATATGTCGCATGATCGGGTATTCCCCTGTAATGCCCATGGCACCATGTATCTGGCGCGCTTCGCGCGCTATTTGTAATGCCATATTCACATTGTTACGTTTCGCCATTGATATTTGCGATGGTGTTGCACGATGTTCGTTTTTCAGTACACCTAAGCGCCATGTTAACAATTGTGCTTTTGTAATTTCGGTGATCATCTCCGCTAATTTTTTTTGTGTCAATTGGAACCCTCCGATCGGTTTTCCAAACTGAACGCGTTCTTTAGAATAACGCAATGCGGAATCATAACAATCCATTGCGGCACCAATTGCACCCCAAGCAATACCATAACGAGCGGAATTCAAACAACCTAACGGGCCTTTTAATCCTTTGACGTCCGGAAATATATTTTCTTTCGGAACTTTTACATTAGCGAAAACCAATTCCCCTGTAGCGCTCGCACGTAAGCTCCATTTACCATGTATTTCAGGGGTTGTGAACCCTTCCATGCCACGTTCAACAACTAAACCGCGGATATCACCAGCTTCATCTTTTGCCCATACTACTGCTATGTCCGCAAAAGGAGAATTGGATATCCACATTTTAGCACCGTTCAATAAATAATGATCTCCTTTATCTTTTATATTGGTGATCATTCCGTTAGGATTTGATCCGTGGTCAGGCTCGGTTAAACCAAAGCAGCCCATGAGTTCACCCGCAGCTAGTTTTGGTAAATAGTTCTTTTTTTGTGCTTCTGTACCATATGTAAATATTGGGAACATCACCAATGAACTTTGCACTGATGCGGTTGAGCGCAAGCCGCTATCGCCACGTTCAAGTTCCTGCATAATGATGCCGTAGGAAATTTGATCCAAGCCTGCTCCGCCATATTCTTGTGGAATATACGGACCAAAAGCTCCAACTTCCGCCAAGCCTTTGATCCATTGTTTCGGAAATTTTGTTGTTTGACAAGCTTCTTCAACAATCGGTGAAACTTCCTTTTTCACCCAAGCACGGGCAGTTTCACGTATTAATTTATGTTCATCTGTTAACAGCTCATCCATCAAGTAATAATCATGAGCTTCAAATCGATCGGTTGCCATATTAATAATTTTAAATTTTATGTAAACAAAAGTACTTATATTTTGTTATCCTTCGAAAGAAAGGATTTTAAGAATAAAATACTGATTGAAACAATTATGGACGTGAAAATTTAAAAATCATTTATATGATTATGAGAATCATTATTATTGATTATAGTTATAAAAAAATCATATAAAAATATATTCAGTAAAATCAATTCAAATCCATAAATAACATCTTCAATCGGGATGGTAAATAGGCGAATCCCCATATTTTCAGCATTATTATACCAAACTATAGGCTCATGCAAACCTGTTCCTGTAAGCACTCCGTTTACGATGAAAAAAGGAATTAATAAAACAGGATAAATATGTATAAATTTTCCGAACCATTGTATTTTAAAAACAAACTTAAGCAGAAATAATAAAATTGCTGTGCTTATGAATGTAATAGAGGTATAAAGTTTCTGATGTTCAATAATTCCTGATGTCAATAAAAGTAGTATTAGAAAAACGCAAAACAAATCTTCAAATTTTTTCCCCCATTGAATTTTTAAAAATAAATTAATACTATGATATGTAAAAACGCAGGAAAAAGGAATGCAGATAAAAAAAAGTATTTCTTCAATAGGAAGATTTAATACATAAACTCCTGTAATATAATTAGGGTTAAAACCCCAAATGCCTTTGTTTGTAAAAATTATATCCCAGATTACAAATAGAAATGTAGCTATTAAATTAGCTCCAAAAAAGGCTTTCCATGTTTTATAGAAATTTAATTTTGAATGAAATGAAAATAAAAACGGAATTATTATTGTAATGAAATTAATTAACAGGTATGTGTACTTCATATTAGATTGTGGACGATTTACGAAAATATTTTAACGGAACCCACAACATGCCAAAACACTCACCTTCTTCCTTGCCAAGATGTTTATGGTGGATTTTATGCGCTCTTCTGATGGCATTAAAATAATCACTGTTCGTATTTCTGAAAAGGTTGAACCGTTGGTGGATAAAGATATCATGCACAAAAAAATAAGCGAATCCATAAATTGTAATTCCCAATCCGACCCAAAAAAGAAAATTGTAATTATTTTGCATGCCAAAGAATAATCCAGCTATGCCCGGCAGAGCAAAAATTAGAAAGAAGAAATCATTATCCTCAAAAAAACCTGTTGTTATTTTTTTGTGATGATCTTTATGCAACCGCCATAAAAGACCATGCATTATATACTTATGAGTAAACCAAGCAACACATTCCATGCTGATAAAAGCAAAGAATATAATTAGGAAATCAATAATCATAGTTTTTATTTTTATGTATGGTGAACTCTAAAATGTAATTCATTTTGTACAAAATTAGGGTTTCAATTTTCGCTACAAAAAAAGTATTTTGTATTTTTTTATTTCATATAATCAATAAGTTTTCTAAAACAAATCTTTAGCCATTCTGTATATTGATCAGGGTTTTGTTGTATATCTTTTTCAAGCAATTTTAAATCCATGTATTTCCAATTTTTTACTTCCAGCGTGTCCGGTTTAGGTAATTCGTCAGTCTTTCCCAAAAAAACATGATCATACTCATGTTCTGTTAAACCATTTTCAAATTTAGTCTTGTATATGAAACTGAAAGCAAATGTTGTTTGTGTTTTTAAACCCATTTCTTCATTTAGTCTTCTTTTTATTGCATCATTTAATTCTTCGCCAAATTGAGGGTGACTACAGCAAGTATTTGTCCAGAGTCCGGGAGAATGATATTTATTATCCGCCCTTTGTTGCATAAGCAACTCGCCTTTTGAATTGAAAATAAAAATTGAAAATGCACGATGAAGTAAGCCTAATTGATGTACCTCCATTTTTTCAAGTTTGCCCCATTGTTGGTTTTTATTATCCACCAAGATCAGATATTCTTTATCTTCCATACTTTTTGTTTTTTTTATAATAAATTAATATGATAGCGTACCATTGAATTTATCATGAGCCCTAATTTACGTCCGTTATTAATACGCACTCTTTCTGTTAATACACGCTGTGCAGGAATATTTTTTATTTTCCTGAAAAGTGATTTGTAATAAACATAGGCCAAGTAAACTCCTGCTTTAGAAGAAGCAGGTAGCTTTTTGATTCCTGCCAATGCTTCTTTAAAATCATTTTCAATTTCGTATTCAATGATTTTTTTCTCATCACTAGTAAAATTTGAGATATCCACATTCGGGAAATAAGTTCTACCAAGTACATTGAAATCTGCATTAATATCTCTCAAAAAATTTACTTTCTGAAATGCAGCACCAAGCTTCATTGCACTAGGGACAAGTTTTTTGTATAACTCTTTATTGCCTTCTGTAAAAACATGAAGGCACATAAGCCCAACTACTTCCGCGGAACCTAAAATATATTTTTGATATTTTTCCTCTGTATAATTTACTTTTTCGAGATCCATCTCCATGCTATGAAGAAAAGTATCAATCAATTCCTGTTGGATATCATATTCGTGTACAACTTTTTGAAAAGCATTCAATATAGGATTTAGAGAAATTTCATTCTTAATCGCATCTTCTGTGTCGATTTTGAATTTTCCCAAAAGATATTTTTTATTATACCCATCAAAGCTATCTACTATTTCATCGGCAAACCGTACAAATCCATATATAGAATATATAGGATTGTGCAACCGTTTATTCAGAAAATAGATCCCTAATGAAAAACTGGTACTGTAAGCTTTCGTAGTAATTTTACTACATTGCTCGGATACATTATCAAATATGGACTTCATGTGTTTTCTTTTTTAAAATTTTAGATAACTGTTCAGCGGCAATTTTGCCAGATATTATAGATGGGGGAATACCTGGGCCGGGGACCGTGAGTTGTCCTGCATAAAATAAATTTTTCACTTTTCTGTTTATAATTTTTGGTTTTAAAATGGCTGTTTGTAAAAGTGTATTCGCTAAACCATAAGCATTTCCTTTAAATGAATTATAATCTGATATAAAATCGTTCACGCAATAACTTTTTTTGAAATCGATATAGGGTAAAATAGATTCTTTTGTTTGTTTTTCTAATCGCTGCAACATCAGATTGAAGTATTGCTCTCTCATTTCTTCGCTATCATTTAATCCGGGGGCAATTGGCATTAAAAGAAATAAATTTTCACTTCCAACAGGCGCAACTCCATTATCTGATTTTGAAGGGCAGCATACATAAAACAATGGTTTAGTAGGCCATTTAGGGGTTTTATAAATCTCCATAGAATGTACAAACAAATCTTCATCAAAAAATAAAGTATGATGTTGTAATGATTTTATTTTCTTACTTATTCCCAAATAAAATATCAAACAGGATGGGGCAAAAGTTTTTTTCTCCCAGTAATTAGCTGAATAATTTCTGTATTCAATTGGTAAAAGTTTTTGTTCAACGTGATTATAATCAGCAGATGCAACAATTCCATCACATGAAAATATTTTACCATTAACATTAATTCCATTTGCCTTTCCTTTTTCAATTTGAATTTGCTCAACAGTTGAGTTAAAATAAAAAGTTGCTCCGTTTTTTTTCGCTACTTGTAACATCGCATCAACCACTTTCCCAAAACCACCTATAGGGTACCATGTACCTAACTTTAATCCCGCATAATTCATTAAACTATATAATGCGGGAGTATCTTGGGGCATTGCCCCCAAAAACAAAAGCGGAAACTCCATTAATGCAATTAGTTTTTGATTGCTAAAATATTTTCTGACATGCTTACTGAAAGAAGAAAAAACCTGTAAACGAAACGCTCCTTTTATTAAATCTATATCAGCAAATTCTGCAAGTGAAAGCCCCGGTTTATAAACTAAATTTTTAATTCCGATGTCATATTTATATTTTGCTTCTTCCATAAATTTTTGAAGTTTTACAGCACTACCTGTTTCAATCGATTCAAAAAGGTTGCACAACTCATCAAAATTTTCGGGCACAGCCATTACATCATTTTCACCAAACACAATATTGAATGAGGGATTCAATAATTTCAATTCATAAAAATCAGAAACAGATAACCCAAAATCATTAAAAAATTTCTCAAACACATCAGGCATCCAATACCAACTCGGCCCCATATCAAATACATATCCTGTTTCTGTTACTAACTGCCTTGACCTTCCTCCTGCTGTGACATTTTTTTCAAAAACAAAAACATCATGACCTGCTTTGCTGAGATACGCAGCAGCACTCAAACCTGAAAACCCGGAACCGATGATTGCAATTTTTGACATTATATTTTGTTTATATTAATTGTTTATTAATTAAACATTTTTATTATTTAATAACTCCTTTTCCAATTGTTCAATTGATTGAATCCATTGCATGCCTTGTTTAATTTTAAGTTGGCTAATCAATTTATGATTACCTGACAAATGAATTTTATTTTTTTTGAAATTCTTAGTTAATAGATCTAAATATTTTTGTGCTTCTGCGGGCATGTTTGAATGAACCAGAAAGAAAAAAAGATGAGAAGTATTAGTATCTGCAACGGCAGCTTTTAAAGATTCAATAGGAATATTTGCTCCTAAATAAATTACTTTTTTCCCGTTAAGACGAATAATGTAATGCGTAAATAATAGTCCTATTTCATGAAATTCATTTTCTGGAAGGAACAGTATCCATGAATCTTGTGATGAAGTGACAGGTGGCAATGAATCAATCGCAGTAAATAATTTTTGCCTTATAATATTGGATATAAAATGTTCCTGAGCCGCTGGCAGTGTATCATTAGCCCACATTAAACCTAACCTTATGAGCATAGGGTATATTACTAACGCATACGTTTCCTTCAAGCCAAATCTTAAAATACAGTTTGAAAATATTTTTTCAAAATATAATTCATCGTAACTCATTCCCGCTGCAATCATCTGCGAAATAAAATGTTCGTAAGGATCTTTTACAGGAATAGAATTTTTTAATTGTTTTTCCAAAAGTTTAAAAATTTCCTCATCAGGCATGGGGCATAGCTTAGATATTTTATAATCCACATTCATCAAACTAACAATATTGAGTAAACGTCTGAGTTGTGTATTGTCATAATATCGTGTGTTCCCATCTGAACGATCAGGCTTTAATGCATTGTATCTTTTTTCCCATACTCTAATGGTATGTGCTTTAATTCCCGAAAAGTTTTCCAAATCCGAAATAGAGAATGTGTTCATTTGTTTAAATTTTATCAAAAATATATAAACAAAATCAAAATTGCAAAAAAATTAGCGAATTTTATGTAAATGTGCTCCGTTTAAAGTCTTAGGGCCTGTTCGAGATCTTATATGTGAGCCATTGACGTATAGAGTGTAAGGAATACAGCTATAGCAGAAGAAAAAGGCTATGATGCGGGAAAACAAGTGTCAAGACAACGCATCATATAGCAATTCTTAGAAAGTATTATTCATAGCTTACCATGCTAGGTTTTGTAAAAGAAAAACTGTTGAACTTAACAGTAAAACTTGTAACAGGATTGAGCTTAGAAAAATGTTTATTGTCGTCAGGCAAATAAGGATATAGTCCAAACGTTATTTGTAAACTGCTGCTAAGTAAATTTTCATTCCGCATCAATAACCCGATGGCGTAAGACTGATATACATGGCCTGTAAACAGCCTTACATCATCGGTTTTGAGCATCCCAAAACCCAATAATACGAGAGGCGCAAAACGAAACCCAATAATATTATAAGGAGCGTATGTTACTCCTTCCAAATTCAAAAGTAGTTTACTGCTTCCTAAAATTGTACCGTTATTTAAACCATATAATTCCTCCGGGCGAAGTGTTATTTTTTCGTACGAAGGTTTATGAATTCCATTTACATATTTTAAATAAATGAATTGCCGGTAATACCATTTTTTACTTCTCAGAAGATCGGTAAAATAAGTTAATCCAAGATTTATGGTGGAGCTGTTAGCGGCAGAATTAAATAAAGCGCCATAAGCCCCACCCACTGAAAAATAACCTAGCTTATCAAAATGCTTTCCGCGTGATATGTCAAATCCTGAATAATACCGGATGTCGTTTTGTTCTTTATATAATACGCCATATAAAAATCGTACAATCAACCCTTCTGGAATATCTTCATTGGCGCCGAAACGAAAAATATACTGGTCTTTATAATACTTGCTTAAGGAAAATCCTACACTGCTAATGTACAAGGATGTATTAGCTGTATATTTATTTGTATCTATCGCAAAGGAAGGCCTTTGTTGATAGTGTGTTTCAGCATATCTATACGCAAGAACGATATTGTTTAACCTTCTGTTAATATGTTTTCCTGTATTTGTATTAATGTTTCTTCCTATCCATATATCGGTACTGTAATATTCCAAAGGGAACCATTTTGTCACTTTTTCAATTGTGTCAACATACTTAAAAGTAGTCCATGTTTTAGTACCTGATATGCCCCCTGCCCATTTTGCCAACCCTGAATAAAAAGGCCTGTCGAGAGAAATCCCTGTTTGTGTTATATCTTGTGTAAGGGTATAAAAAATAGTAGATGAAATGAACGTATTCGAGATATTGGCAATGGTATGCCGCCCTGTAAATTCATAGTCTCTATCCAAATTATAACTAACATATTGTTCGAATCGCTGTCCACTGCCGAATATATTTCGATCTCTTAAAGTTACATGTCCTCCCGTGGTGCCGCCTGAAACAGGCGCATCTAATGCCCATCGGTCCTGCGCTACTACTTTCACATCTACACTATCCGAGTTAGGGCTATTATCTTTTTCGATATATATACGTGCATCATTCACATAACCAATTCCTCTTATCAACCGCTCCGACTCACTAATTTTGATCAGGTCCAATGTATCATTTGGTTTAAACAATAAAAGATTTCGTATGATTCTACGGTGTGTAGTTACGTGATATTTATTCCCTAATTTTTGTAAAAGGTTTGCATTTTTCTTAGAAGTATCATTTACATAATATCCAAAAGGATCAAGAACTACAATAGTTATTTTCCTGATTATCTTTCCTTTAAATTTTAAATTGGGATCTTCTTTTTTTTGTTGGTCAGATAAAGGCTTCTCTTCATAGCTAGAAACAGGATCAACAAAAATAGCATGGTACAATAAAGTAGTTGCTTTGTGTTTATATGCTACCTTTTTAATTTTTTTATAAAGAGCCAGCGTATCTTTTTTTAAAAGCGAATCATTTTGTTTTTGAGCGAACGCATTAAGTGCAAACAATAGCGTAATGCAAATCAATAAATATTTTGCTGTAAATACTTTAGTGACTCCTTCAAACATGTATTCAAATATGCTTTTTGTTGGTATAAAAAATGTTACACAACTTTTGGAATAAGTTGTATTATTCACACTTTTTAATGTTGTGGTGGAAGTAACCTTTAAAAAATAGTGGGAAAATAGTGACACTATTCTCCCGGATGATAAGTTCGTTCCGCATTTTTTTGCACATCTTCTTTGTAGAACAATACATCTTTAAATTGTCCATTCGCATACATTTTTTCTTGATCTGAAAAATGTTTTGAAAGAGGATTCCCAGTTTCTCCCCCTGCCAACAATGATTTTGCCTTTATTGTTTTTCCGAATTCAACCGCACAAATAAAACTATTGCCGCTATTGCCATATCTTTTTTTAGTTCCGGGAAAATATTGACTTACATAAGAGGGCAGCATCCCCCAGGTGGAAGAAACAAATCCGACCGGAGTACTATTTTTTGCGTCATTATATTTCAGATCAATATCACTGGATGTTCTTTGATAACGATTAATATCACCCCAGGGAATTTGCCAGTTTCCATATTTATTTTTAAGATCTTTTATAGTTAATGCAAGTGCCTGTAATAATTCCGCTGAAGGATTATTTGTAAGATATTTTTTTGTTTTTTCAACTCTGTCAATATCATATTCATTCATTGTTTTTATTTTTGATATTGCCGGCGATAATCGTTCCGCCCATTCAACGGCTAAAGTAGTAGCAACAGATTTTTCTCCGCAGCGGTAATCCCAATTTTTCAAAACATTTATCGGTTCTGATAGAAGTGAATAAAGAGAATCCGTTGATTTTATATTTTTTTCAAATGCTTGTACAACTGCCGGCACCATTAATTCAAAAGCGGAAAGATACGTATCATAACCCGAAGCAATTACTTTATCAAGCGTATAATCAGTTTGTTTAGTGAATACTCTTGATGCATTTATTCCCCTAAAATTTTCACCATCAGGAGCCATATACTTAGGGTAATTTCCTTTTTTAGGGCTGCTGCTTCCAGAGCACGTAAATGGTGTTGAATTACAATTTTGTATCCACCCGTTAGCGGGATTATACACATGCACCGATTGATCAACTGTATGCAACCCTTTCCATTCCGTCGCGGAAGTACTTCCATCAACGGGTTTTGACCAGTCGTATTTTGTATCTCTTATGGGAAGAAAGTTGCCATGCCAATAAGCAATATTGCCTTCAGCATCAGCATACACCGTATTATTTGAAGTATTGGCCAACAATCCCATTACTTCTTTATACTCCGCGAAACTTTTTGTTTTAGTACGCTTCCAACTTTGTATTAACCCATTCAGGGATCGGTTATTCGCTTTCATACTCAGGTATTGCCCGTTGCGTTTTGCCATTATGGGCCCATGATGAGTGTAGAACGCATTAACAATTTTTGTTTCTATTTTATTTCCTTTCAAATAATGAAGGGTTATCTTTTTTTGAATAACCGGTTTTTGTTCATGATCATATTCATAAAACCATTTTTTATCTTTCTGACTTAAATTTTCAATGTAGGTATCCGCGATATCCGTATAGCTGGAAGTATGCATCCAGCCGCAGTGTTCATTAAAACCCTGGTACACGAATAATTGTCCCCATGTAACCCCGCCATACACATTTAACTCTTCTTCGCTTACCATGTGTACTTCAGGACGAAAATAAAATGTAACGTGCGGATTAATATATAAGATCGCATTGTGCGATTCAGTAACAGAAGGAGAAAAAGCAAAACCGTTAGAGCCTGTAAGATTTTCTTCTTCACCATTCAAAAATATGATCGGCAATTTTTTATTTATCATTCCAATGCCATCTTTATCGAGATATAAATTTTTTAATTCATCAGCAGTAATATCCGAAGTATTGATAGCGCCAATACTACCATCGGTCCAAAGCAATTGGAACCAAGGTTTGAAGCGGGTTAGCAATACGGGTTTTACCTCAGGATGTTTGTATAAATAAAAATTAACAGCATCCGCTTGGGCGTCCAATAATTTTTTCAGCCAAAGTGGCGCCCCATCATAATCATTTTTTGCATCGGTCGAATCAATGATCATACGGATCAACAGGTCATTTGCTAGTTCTGATTCTCCTTTTATTTCCGCCATGCGTCCAAGTTTTTCAATGTAGTTCATTTCTATACGTTTGAAATCATCTTCACATTGTGCATACAACAACCCGAATACTGCGTCTGCATCTTCTTTTCCATAAACATGTGGAATGCCCCAATTATCACGAATAATAGTTACTTTGGCTGCTTGTTGTTGCCATTTGCTGATCTCTTCCTTAGTAAATGGTTGACCAAATGAAATGATCGAGATTAGAAGAAGAGGGATCGAGATTATTTTTTTCATGAAGAAATTTTAAAATGAATTTCAAATGTATTAAAATATTTGTGTACCTTATAAATCGGGAATGCAATTTTTCTATTTCCAAAGAATAAAATAAAATTACCGATAAATCAAGAGAAGAGTGGCATACGAAAACCTGTGAATTTTGAAATACTGGGATGCAGTTTTGTACCTACGTATGAGAAAGGTGAAAAAGCAACTACCAATTGGTGGTGCCAGATAAAAGCTGGAAAACGTTGAAACAAAAACTCAAACTCATTACACGAAAAACCACACCAAGTAGTTTAAGCGAACGAATAACCAAACTGAAAGAAGTACAACGAGGATGGATAAATTATTTCCGCATGGGAAGTATTTATGGCAAACTCAAAGAGCTTGACGGTTGGCTGCGTAACCGCTTACGCTATTGTATATGGCATCATTGGAAGAAACCCGAACGAAAAAGGAAAAACCTGATTCGCTTGGGAATACCACAAGGACAAGCGTATGCATGGAGCAGAACGAGAATGGGAGGCTGGCGTGTTGCACAAAGTCCAATCTTAATAACCACAATTACATTAAAACGGTTACAAAAGAAAGGGTACGAATCTTTACTCGAACATTACTTAAAAGTATCTCCACAACTTAATGAACCGCTGTATACGAGGCCCGTACGTACAGTGGTGTGAGAGGCGCACTCCGTCAGTTAATTCTGGCGGAGCCGTCTACTCGATTAT